>NZ_JAXFPY010000025.1:0-41426 GCF_034179385.1 Anaeroplasma sp. | reverse complement strand
CATTATACGGGAGCTAGGGTACCTCTCTTTGTCCCAGTAAAAAAATCAGCAAGAATTTATTCTCACTGATATTTCTATTTTAACATAATCATATTTCCTTTACTACGGAAGATTATATGAGTCAACGATATTAATAATGCTATTGCAAAAGATTTATAGATAAATATACATAATAAAAAGCATTATTGACTTGTGGTAAATCTAATGACTAATATGCTGTTTAAAAATAATTAATTTTTATTCTCAGCCACCACGCCTAATAATATCTCTTTGTCAGCTAGAAATTTAGCATTGTCAAAGTTACATGCTGATTCTTCAGTATCAAATACATAATAAGAAGAATATAAATCAATATTCTTATTTAATATAAAAACTTCTTTATTTGTATCCATTAAATTAATTCCAGTTATTGATTCACCAGTTTCTTGGCCTAAAATCTAAATAGTTCTTTAATTAAAATCTAAATCTAAAATAACTTTATCTTTCATTTTTGTTTATCCTGATTAATCTAAGACTTCATATAAATATATAAAATTTACCACTTAAATTCAGGAGTAATGGAATATTTGATATTAAGACCATCTAACGCATTTCTTATATCATATATCTTTTTAGCTTCTCCTTCGATTAGTATCCCACCATCATTTAGCATTTTCTTAGCCGCCAATAGGTTTATATTCACTTGCTTTGATATTAATTGAACTTGAGAAATATTGCTATCTTGAGGCAAAACTTCCATCTTATAAATTGTTTCATCCTCATCTATTGGTTCAACAACAAAGGCACTAACACCATAATTACATTGTGGGCAATGATACTCTCTACTATTCATTTTAATTATTTCATTTAAAATACTTCCACATTTTGGACAATTCATCTCGATCTCCCCTTTCTTGGATAAAATATTCTAAATTCCTCTCTAATTGAGCCAGTTCGACTCTCAGAAATATAATAACTACCATCTGATTCGGCCCATAAAGTAGTCCTTGGTGCATATACGATTGTATTTAATTTATTAGCTAGATTTTGTGCAAATCCATTATCTAATTTCCCCGTACTACAGGACAATAATTTTATAGGCTGACCTCTATAGTACTTCTTATCTCCTTTAATTATCTTTGCAACTGTTCTCCAATCGACCTCATGTGTTTTTCCATTAACATAAATCTCGACACTTTTAGGACCACCATGCGCCGCAAAATCAAAATTCCCTTCCGAATCCTTATCCTTTCGACGTTCTATATAATCATGAAAATAATTGTATTTAGGATCAGCCAAATTTATATCACCAGGAACCGCATGTGCCACTAGTTTGCTTATTAATTCATAATTTTCAATACTAACTTGTCCTCTAACACCTGAAGCAAGCCCACTATTAATTCTTCTTCCCATTATTTGATACCTCCACAATTTCTAATTTGTAGAGTATTTGGAATATAAATAATCGGAATCCCTTTACTTATAGCGTACCATAAGATAGAATCTGATGATTCTTTTGATGCAACTGTATAAATTATTAATGCCTTAGGAGAACGAGTATCTATTAATACTTTAAGCGCCTTCATAAATAATTCTCTTTCAGGACCATACATTACGCCTTTTAAACTTATGCACACATTAGATTTTTCCATAATATAGCCAAAGCACCAGCCAAATGTATCTTCAAGTCCATAAGTTATGAGCGGAAAAACAATACCATCGCATTCGAAAGTAAGCCATAAATATACTACAATTTCTTTTTTAATATTATGCAGAATTTGTTCCTCATCAAAGTCACCATATGGTGAGTAATCAATAGGTATAAAAAACTTAACATCTTTATATCTGCTCTTATAATATCTAAGCAATTCAATATCCTTATACACTATAGCGTTATATAAACCATCTATGGTATCAAAATACGAATCATCTTTAAAAAAACATACACCTGTATTTGGCGTTTTGTTAAATAAACCAGGCTCACTATCTAACGCAAGGAAATCAGGATATTGGTCAACAAATGAGCCTATATCAGGCAATGCTTTAGGATTGAATTTAGTAGTCTTGTTAGTTAAATAAAAACCGTATACATCACTGATCTTCTATTTTTAATTTCATTTAAAATATCCATACTTATTTTTCCCATTCAAAGTTCTCTTTTCCAGCTCCAAGCTCAAAATGGTATTTGATGATACCCTTATCGATGCCACGATACATTCCATCTCCCATATCTATTTTTACCATATTACCATTTCCAACAATTTTATATTCCTGTCGATTTAGGGCTGTTGGGGCATATAGTGTTGCCTCAACTCCATTTTTAAACCACTCAGGAGTATCATTTTCCATATAATTTGAAACCTCAAGTGGGGTTCTTTTTTCTTTATGAGGTTTACCGTTATTCATTCCAAAGCCTATAACTAAAATACCTAAAACCTGGGATTTCTTAACCTTTTTATGTACATGGAATTTATTGTATGTCCCAGATATAAACCATGTATTTAATCCTAGCGTTTGTGCATAAAGCATTAAATCACATGCTGCATAGCCTATACGCTCCTCTAAATCCTTTGCATGATTTCCACATAAGATAATATAGTTTTTTACTCCCTTGCATAGAAAAAGCCTTAAAAATAATGGTATTGCAAAGGAATCCTTTGTAATAAGCTTCATATTTAATAAATATTTTTGGTTATTTTCTTCGATCCTTTCATTTATAACATCGATAAATGAATCAGGAAGGTTCTTATCTAAATATTTCCTTACGGTATGTCTTTTATACATTGCATCAATCATTTTCATCATTTTTATTTACCTTCCCCAATTATATTTCTTGAAACCTTATCAGATAAAAGGAATAAGGCCTCTAATTCTTCCTTTGAAAAACCACAAAATAGCTCTTCTTCGAGCTTTTTCTTTTGTTCTTGATAATACCTTATAATAGGCTTTGCTTTTTCTTTAAGTTTCAAATGGACAATTCTTCTATTTTCACTTGAACAAATTGCACTTAAATAATCGCCTAATTCAAGCTTTCTTACCGCAGTGGATACATTCGATTTCGAATAGCCTGTATATTTTACAATATCTGTTGCGGTATCCTTCTTATTCTTTGCTAAGTATAAGATGATATTCGCTTCTGCTGGATTTAAAGCAAAGCTTTGGCAAACATCATCAAACATTTGTTGATAACGATTCTTAAATTGATTTAAATCATCCCAGAATTTTTCACTCATCCTATCACTTCCATTCGATTTTGAACTGTTCTATATTGAACATTTTAGCATAGATATAACGATTCGTCAAGGCAAAAGAAAAGGAATGAGGTAATCATTCCATTTTCAAGGCTATTTTTTTAAATATTCTAGGTAAAACCATTTCGCTAGGGAGTCTGGCTTTATATTATCTAAGACTTCATTTTCTTTAAACCATTTATAGCTATCGATTTCATAATTTAGCTTAAGGCTACTTATATCATCGAATTCAAGGATAAAATTACACATAAGTGTATTGGAAGCAGGATAATATTTTGAGGTATTAAATGTAATTTTGCTAGGAATTAAATTTATTTCCTCTTTAATCTCTCTTTTTACTGCATCCTCTAGTCCTTCACCTAAATTTAAATAGCCTGCCACTAAAATATAATAAGGCTTATGATATTGCTTAATTAATAATATAGTATCTTGATATTTGCATATCATAGATACTGCAGTATTAAACATAGGGAATCGGTATTCCTTACAATTTTCACAATAAGGAATTAATCCTTCATGCTCTAATTCCTTTAAAGTTAGCTTAGCGCCACATTCTGGGCAGCATTTTTGTTTGATCATACTCCACCTCTATAAATTCAATTTATCCTTATGTAATTTTGATAAATAAATTTTATTTATGGTATTTATTCTTTTTATAAATTATATTAATAATTAACAGAAAAATATAAGTTAAATTTATAATTTTATTATTTTTTATAAATATTATTTATATTATTCAATCTCAATCCAATATCTTTGAATTAAACCAGATTTTGTTAATCCAGCCTCATCGACTACATCATCCTCTAGGATTCCACCATTTCTTAAAATAGCCTTTGAGGATCCTTCATTAATACCATCACAGGTAATTAAAATTTCATGTAAGCCTATCTTTTTAGCTTCTTCCTTTATCAGGGCAACAATTTCTGTTGCGTAGCCCTTTTTTCTTTCGTCTATTGCAACACTAAAGCCAACATTGCCACCAAAATTAAGCAAGAATGGAGTTAGCTCGTGACGGAAATCGACAATACCACAAACCTTATTATCGCTCTTTCTTACAGCAAGATAAATTGTAGATGGTACATAGCCCCACAAATAATTCTTTTTATTTCTCTTTTCAAACTCTAGCCATTCCTCATAGGTTTTACAATCCTCAAGCTTACAGCAGCCATCGAATCTTTGATTATTCTTTAAAAAATCCTCTTTATATTTCATTACCTGATCCTTATATTCTAAGGTAGGCTTTATTAATTCTAGTTCCATATTGAATTCTCCTTTTATTGAAAGTTTCTTTAAGATAATTTTACACTATTTTATGGCAAAAGAAATAAAAAACATAAAAAAATGCCCTCTTTTCTTAGAAAAAGAGAGCATTCCTCTTATGAATTTGAAATTCATAAGATTGAATCATGTAACCGAACTCATTGATTCTTATAGTTTTTATTGGTAACAAAGGAGGATTCTTTTTTTATTTTTATATGATCCTTTAAAATTGAATTTGATTTTACCCATATAAAGCCTTACACCTATAATATCATTAGCCCTAATACCCATATAAACCCAAAACCTAAACATACCTATGTCATTTCATTATATCTTTAATGATTCACTAGTTTTTATCACTTTTAAGTTTATTTCTTTAATTTATATAATAGTTTAATTGATATATATACATGTTGCCATTTATATATAAATTTGTTACCAAACGGAATACCTAACTAACACTCGATGGTGTTTGTTAGGTTTGTTCTATCAATTGCAATTTGTAATCTTGCAATTTCTTGCTTTAATTCCTTAAGGATTACTGGAATAGAATCAATATCGTATAAGCATTCGCGAATCTTAATACGGTTTGGCTGGTCCGCTATTGTAGATGGAATAACAGTTCTTGTTACCTTTTGCTTAGATACTAATCTTTTCACTCTCTCTAAGGATTTTGTTAGCTGCGCAAGCTTAACTAGTCCCTCAGCAATGGAAGTCTTACCATCGTAATCCATAAGAATGGTAGTAGCATTACTATAGGCAAGTAAAGTACGGATTCTTCTTTCTTCTTCTAATAGCTCATTAAGCTTAGCATAGGATTCTTCGAAATTGAAATCCTTATATACGTCATCGCCTTCGTAATATGTTACAATAGAATATTCTGTGATATTATTTCTAATTTCAGCAATTTCAGTTTGTAGAGTTTTTAACTCCTTCATTAATTCTGCATTACATTTTCTCATTTTATTCGTACCTTCTTTCACTTACTCTATATGGAAATATTCAATTTTTGCAACCCAAAAGAAAAAAAGTAGTCCAATTTTTATAGACTACCATTTCTTCTTTGATTTTTTCCCTATTGCCTCAAAAGGATCCTCTCGCATCCTTTCGATATCCGATTAAGGAATATATTTCATTTTATTCTCTTTATAATTTTTTGTATTTTCCTTTTGCTTTTTAACTAAAGCTTCTAATTCCTCTAGCTCAGAATCCTTCTCTAAAACTGCAGCACTTTCGACATGCACATCTATATCTTTTAAATTGCTCCACGTTATACAAACATGATCAAATAAATTGGTAATATAACCAAACCATCTTTTATTTCAGATATATTTTTATTTCCAAAAATATATCCAAATGGAAGCTTATAATTTCCATCTTTTGAAACTAACTTGGGTATTGCTCTAAAATTGTTTTGATCTTTACCTGATTTAATTTCTATTGGTAGAACACTCAAATTATCGTAATCATTAATTAAAAAATCAACCTCACCTACTTTTTTACTATCAAAATAAAATAGATTATGACCATGAGCTAATAACTCCATAGCGCACGCTGTTTCATAAACCGAACCAAGATTAACACCCTTATCAGCATCTAAAATTGCTAATATATTATTTTTATACAGTAGATTTGTTAAAATACCAACATCATTGTAATATAACTTCACTAAGTTCTTACTTGTTGATTCATTAAGCGGAAAAACAGGATTACTTACTGCGTATGTATTGTTAGCCACACCAGATGCACAAAGATAATCGAATTCTTCTTCATATTTTTCTAGATTTGTGTCTTCTTTATTTTCTATTTTCTTAAATATTATTCTTTTAACTTTATTTGACATATTAGAAATCATCAAATCATAAAGCTTTCCAATTTTAAGTTTATGTTCTAAATCATATTTGGAGCAATCATCTTTGTAATACGTGAATGTTTGATTATGTACCGTTCTCATCTTCATGACATTTCTATTAATTACATATTCAATAACAGCATCAGGTAGTCCACCACATATTAAATAATCTTTAAATAAAGACAGAATCGTTCTATGAATAGGTTCGTCAACTTTGCTTCTTTTCAAAAAACACTCTCTCAAATATTCAATGATTTCATTTGAAACGTTATTTGCCCATAAGAATTCTTCAAAATCCATTGGATACATTTTGATCTCATTAATGGAGCCCATAGGTATAAAAGAATGTCTCAATGTAATACCAAGAAGAGAACCGCTCGCAATATATCTATATCTTGATTCTTTTTTCAAATCTTTAAGCATTGTAATTAGATGTGGATAAAATTGTATCTCATCTAAGAAAATTATTGTGTCATCCAATGAATTTAATCTATCGCCATATAAAGAACCGATTAACAAGTAAAACGATTTTGTTGTTTTAACATTTTCAAAAAGTTTTTCACCTTCATAATCAGATTTTAAATCAATTTCAACATAATTACTGAAATGTTTTGAGGCAGTCTTTCTAATAATATAGCTTTTCCCTATTTGTCTTGCTCCATCAATTACAATAATTTTATCATTAGAATTACTATAGTACTCATTTAGCACACTTTCAACTTCTCTCTTAAACAAGTAAATCATCATTTTCGTTTTTTCTAAATATGTTTTAGCATATTTTACCGGTTTTTCTAATAAAAATATGCATTGAAATTACGGTTAATCAAAAACGTGTTATTTAAAAAACGCAGCATGTTTCAACTGTGTTCATTGTTCTTGAGAACATGAATATGTAAAAGCATAATCATTACCTTGTATATTGTAATATGCTATGTTGTATTAAAGTTTGTGTTTGTATAAAAGAATATGTCTATCGCATTTTTCTCCTAAACACTTAACTTTTTAGGAGAATAGTCGATTGATTAGGAGATTAATTAGGGTTTTAGGTGAACATTTCAAATAAAGCAGCATTCTTATATGAATTGAGTGCCAACATAACATATCAATTAGCACTGGCACTTGACACTCATGTTATTTGCTAATATTAATATTAACTGTTTATAATCAACTAAAAATTATGAGTGCCACAATCTATTCGTGGCACTCATAATAGTATCATAACTTATTTAGTATCTAATTTTATTTTAATATATTTAGGAGGAACTTTATCACAAAGCCATACCTTATCATTTCCGATATAAAATATAACACCATCATTTACTGCCGATTGACAATCTATCTCTAATATTACAGGATTGTTATCTCTTCTTTTTCCAACAGTTATTGCCATTTTTTCATCAACTGATAGATGTACGTATTGTCTATTCATTGGAAGTAACCCATTGCTCACAATAGAATCAACAAACTTTTTAGCAGTTCCATGATATAAGATCTTTGGCGGAATAGCAATTTCTTTCGAAATCTTATTAATAATTGAATGCCCATATAATGCTCTTATCTTACCGTCTTTAATTTCATGGCGTTTTTTATCTGAGTTATTAACTATATATTCAAGATCCTCTTTAACTATTAACCTATCATATATATTTAATTCATTTAATGAAGCTAATAGTTGATTTATATCAACATATCCCTCATCATCAATTTCTAATTCATATTCCCATGGTGCATGTCTCAATGCATAAGATATCTCTTTTGATAATTTAATGTAATCCATTGCCTTTTTTCTTCCATTCATTAATTGCATCAATAACTAAAGAGTCATTGGTAGGAATATAATCAAATAGCTGTTCCTGTGAATATATACCGGAATGTAAAAAAATCTCAGTCGTCATTCCTTCTAACAGATACCCTGCTTCTTGATGCTTTTTGATATCAATATTTGCATATAAAAAAGCACAAAATTCAACTGCATTATATATTTTTTGCTTATAACCTTCATAACACCAAAATAAATTAGCAAAATTTAAAATTGAATCTTCGTCCTTACAATTGTTAAGTAGATAATCATACCATACATCATACACTGAATCCCACGAGAAATCTTGAATCAATTTTTCTGCAATATCTAAATATTCATAGTATACGTTATCATCTTCGAAATCAATTTCATAATTTACTTCGAACAATTTTTTTGTTATAATTTTGATATTTTCCATAATTATTTTCTCCATTTTGATTTATTATTTAATACATTAGGATATTTTTTACATATTACAATTTAGCTGTTTTCACAGCGCTACACATGCAAGGTTCGAAATAAAAAAGGTATTCAAGATTTTTAACAGTCTAAAATACCCCTAATTTATTATTTTAGAAAAATGGCTTAGTTAATCCAATTTTAATAGACTACCATTTCTTCTTTGGTTTTTTCCCTGTTGCTTCAAAATGATCCTCTCGCATCATTTCGATATCCGCTTTGGGGATATATTTCATTTTATTCTCTTTATAATTTTTGGTATTTTCCTTTTGCTTTTTAACTAAAGCTTCTAATTCCTCTAGCTCAGAATCCTTCTCTAAAACTGCAACACATTCTGTGTGTATCGTTCTTGGGAACATATCTACTGCAGTAATAGATTTAACAACATAATCATTCTCAGAGAATAAATATAAATCTCTTTTCAATGTCTCTGCATTACAAGAAATATAGACTACCTTTCTAGCACCTAAATAGTTTATAGCATTAATGAAAGCCTTTGTTGATCCATCTCTTGGTGGATCCATTAATACAACATCACATTTTTCTCTATTCTTAGCTAAATTGGTCATATAATTCGTTGCATCATCACTAATGAAGGTAACATTATTTATATTATTAATTTTAGCGTTTATTTTTGCATCTGTAATTGCATTTTTATTTAATTCAACACCAACAACCTTTTTTGCGTATTTGCTTGCAAAAATTGAGATTGTACCAACACCACAATATGCATCAATTACCATATCGCTCTTTTTAATTTCAGCCTTTTCTAAGGCTAAATTATATAGTTTTTCCATACCTAGGGTATTAATTTGGAAAAAGGATGTGCCTGAGATTTTAAATTTATAGCCACCTACAGTTTCATAAATAAAGCCTGGTCCATAAATTACCTTTTCCTTATCCCCTAAAACAATAGATGTATCTCTTGCATTATAGTTTTGTACAATGGTTGTAATTCCCAAATTTAATTTCTTTAAATCACTTACAACATTTCCTCTTCCTGGAAACATTTCCCCATTGGTAACTAAGACAACCATGATTTCTTTTGAATTAAAACCATAGCGAATATAAACGTGTCTTAGATTTCCTTCTCTTGTTTTCTCATCATATGGTCTTATTTTATTCTTCGTTAAAACCTTATTTAATGCAAGAATTACCTCATTTGCCTTTTTTGCTTGAAGCATACAATCCGTAATCGTTACAATTTTATGGCTATATTCCTGATATAATCCACAAACAACCTTTTTAGATTTGGATAGCTTATAGGTCATTTGACATTTATTTCTATAATTATTAGGCATATCTAAAGTAACTAAGGAAATATGAGGTAAATGGAAGGATTTAAATAAATCATTTAAGTATTTTTCTTTTAGCTTTTTTTCATATTCATAGGAAACATGCTGAAATTGACATCCACCGCATTCTGCTTGATATGGGCATCCATCATAAATTCGATTCGGTGATGCCTTAATGACCTTATGTAATGCTGGATATTTTAAATCTGTATCAACTAAAATATCTTCACCTTGAATGACATCATGAATTTTATATTTTTTATTATTTAATTCGATTTCTGTATCTGGAATATATCCAACAGATACATTCTTAAATTCCTTTAATGCCATTTTATCAGCTCCTATAATATTTTTGTTGTCCAATCCTCTGCGTTTAAAATGTCTGTTGCAATATCATTATAAAACTCTGGCTCATGAGATACAAGAACAACTGTTCCCTTAAATGCCTTTACGGCATCCTTTAGGGATTCCTTTGCGTAAACATCTAAATGGTTGGTAGGCTCATCTAGGATTAATGTGTTGCATTCCTGTAGCATAATCTTACATAATCTTACCTTTGCAGCCTCTCCACCAGATAACACCATCATCATGGATTCAATCTTTTCCTTCGTTAAGCCGCATGCGGCAAGCGCACCTCTAACCTCTGCATTCGTCATAGAAGGATACATATCCCAAATCTCTTGGTGTGCTGTTTTATCACTGTATTCCTCTTCTTGGGCGAAATAGCCATAATGGACATTATAATCCATTTCACATTTACCACTTAATGGCTTTAATATACCAAGTAAGGTTTTAAGTAAGGTAGATTTACCAATACCATTCGCGCCCTTAATAACAACCTTTTGGCCTCGCTCTATGGTAAAGGATACTGGCTTCGTTAATGGTTCTGAATAGCCAATGACTAAATTTTCAGCAACAAAGACAAATTTTCCTGATGAACCACATTCCTTAAATTTGAAATTGGGTTTAATAACTTCCTTTGCTTTATCGATGATTTCCATCTTATCTAGTCTTCTTTGTCTAGATTTTGCTAAATCTGTTGTAGCAACTCTTGCTTTATTTTTATTAATAAATTCCTTTAAATCACGAATTTCCTTTTGTTGCTTCTCATAGGCAACATTTTGATTTCTCTTTTCAATTTCATACATTTGCATATACTGATCATAATTACCTGTATATCTTGTTAAGGTGCCATCCTCCATATGATAGATAACATTAACCACCTTATTTAAGAAGGGTACATCATGGGATACTAATAAAAATGCATTTTCATAATTTGCTAAATAATTGGTTAACCAATTAATTTGAGCCTCATCTAAGAAGTTTGTTGGCTCATCAAGAATCAAAATCATAGGTTTAGCTAAAATAAGCTTTGTAAGTAAAACCTTTGATCTTTGACCACCAGATAAATTGGATACATCATGATCAAGTCCAATATCACCAAGTCCAAGTCCATTAGCAACCTCTTCAATCGTTGCATCAAGGCTATAGAATCCTGAGGATTCAAGTAAAGTCTGCATTTGTCCTGTATCCTCTAAATACTGGTTCATTTCTTCTTCTGTGCAATCACACATTTTTTCATATAAAGCATTCATTTCAGATTCTAAATCATACATATGCTTAAATGCTTCTCTTAATACATCTCTTATCGTCTTACCCTTAGATAGAGTTGTATACTGATCTAAATAGCCCGTTGTGATTCTTTTACACCATTCAATTTTACCATCATCTGGTGTTAGCTCGCCTGTAATCATTTTTATAAATGTAGATTTTCCTTCGCCATTTAAACCAATTAATCCAATATGCTCACCCTTTTGCATAACAAAGGATGCATTTTCAAGTATAGTTCTATTTCCAAAGGAAAAGGATACGTTTGTACATTTTAATATGCTCATGTTATTACCCCATTTTTACCTATTTTAATTCAACAGATAGATAATACCATAGTTGATATAATTTTTAAAGAAAAATTTTATCATATAAAAGCGCTATTATTCTTCTTTTTTGTTCGATAAAATTGACTACTATATAAACTTTTGATATAATGATATAAATTTATTTATAAATTTAATTGAATTTTTTGGAGGATTATTATGAAGGGATACGAAAAATATTTCAGAGGCTATTTTATGCCACCAGTCAAATGTAATGATTGGGTAGAAAAAGAATATATCGATAAAGCGCCTATTTGGTGTAGTGTTGATTTAAGAGATGGTAATCAATCCTTAATCAAGCCTATGTCCTTAGACCAGAAAGTAGAATTCTTCAAGCTCTTAGTTCAAATCGGATTTAAAGAAATTGAGGTAGGCTTCCCTGCAGCAAGTGAAACAGAATATGAATTCTTAAGGACATTAATCGATGCAGATTTAATTCCTGATGATGTTACCATCCAGGTATTAACACAGGCAAGACCTCATATTATTAAAAAGACATTTAAGGCACTAGAGGGCTGTAAGAAGGCTATCGTGCATTTATATAACTCTACTTCCCTAGCTCAGCGTGAGCAGGTATTTAAAAAGAGTAAGGAAGAAATAAAGGAAATTGCAGTTGAAGGAGCTAAAATGCTTGTCGATTTAGCAAGTGAGGCGAAGGGAGAAATTTATTTTGAGTATTCTCCTGAATCCTTTACAGGTACAGAGCCTGATTATGCACTTGAGGTTTGTAATGCAGTAATTGATGTATTTAAACCAACAAAGGATCATAAATTAATAATCAATCTACCTGCAACTGTTGAAATGTCACTTCCTCATGTATATGCATCTCAAATCGAATATATGTCAAAATATATGAAAAATAGAGAGGCTGTAACCATTTCACTTCATCCACATAATGATAGAGGTACTGGAGTTGCCGATGCAGAGCTTGGAATTTTGGCTGGTGCGGATAGAATTGAAGGTACATTATTCGGTAATGGTGAACGTACTGGTAATGTTGATGTCATTACTCTAGCACTTAATATGTATACGCATGGTGTTGACCCTATCTTAGATTTTTCAAATCTTCCTGATATCATAAAATTATATGAATCTGTTACAGAAATGAAGGTTTATGATAGACAGCCATATGCAGGTAAATTCGTATTTGCCGCATTTAGTGGTTCTCACCAGGATGCCATTTCTAAGGGCTTAAAATATCATAAGGCAAACAAGCTTGCAACATGGAGTGTTCCATATCTTCCACTGGATCCAAAGGATGTATCTAGAGAATATTCTGCAGATGTTATACGTATTAATTCACAATCTGGTAAGGGTGGTATTGCCTACATTTTGGAAACAAACTTTGGTTTAAATATTCCAACAAAGATGAGAGAAACGGTTGGATATACCGTTAAAGATGTATCTGATAAGGAGCATAAGGAGCTTACTCCTTCTGATGTACAAACCATCTTCGTTGAAAACTTCGTTAATCTTAAGACTCCTCTTAAGATGCTTGAATACCACTTCATTCGTGAGGGTGCCATATTCAAGGTAATGATTTCAACCGAATGGAATGGAATCAGAAAGGATTATTTAGCTGAGGGTTCCGGTAGACTTGATGCTGTATCGAATGCAATTAAGGAATGCTATAATCTCGATTATGTATTAACAAATTATAATGAGCATGCCTTAGAATCTACATCAAAGTCAGAGGCTGCAGCATATGTATCCGTTAAAATCGGAGATAAGGAAACTTGGGGTTCTGGTATCCATGAGGATATCATTTGCGCTTCCATTTACGCACTTGTTTCTGCAATCAATAACCAATATAAATAAGAATGGGACACGAAGGTGTCCTTTTTTTGGGATTAAAAAACTCCTCGAAATTTGAGGAGTAATTTTTTTACTTTAGCATAATATCATCAATTTGATGTCCTGGTGCTACCATTGGTAATACCTTTTCATCAATTTCTACATGTGCATTAATTAGTGTAGGTCTTCTGAGCTTTACGGTTTCTTCTATTGCCTTCGAATAATCATCTTTTGTGAAGCATTCATAATAAGAAACGCCTAAAGCCTTAGCTAGGGCTTCATAATCAAGTACAGTATCAAGTATTGTTTGAGAATATCTCTTCTCATAGAATGCAGTTTGCCACTGACGAACCATACCAAGTACTTGGTTATTTGCAACAATTACACATACAGGCAAATTGTATTTAGAAATCGTAAGTAATTCGTTGAAATTCATACGGAAGGAACCATCACCTGCAATATTGAATACCATTGCATCAGGATGTGCTATTTGAGTGCCAATGGATGCACCCATACCGTAGCCCATTGTGCCAAGACCTCCTGATGACATCAAACGGTTTGGCTTTGTATATTTGAAGTATTGGGCAGCCCATAGCTGATGCTGACCAACCTCTGTACAAATATAACAATCTCCATTTGTTGCTCTTTGGATTTCTTCCATGAAGAACCTAGGCTTTAATGTAGAAGACATTTGATTTTCTGTGAAGATATTCTTCCAAGAATCAACAAGTGCTAACCAAATAGGATTCTTCTTTGGCTTAAGGTATGGAAGTAGGCGATCTAAGAATTCCTTTGCATCCATAACTAAGGAATAATCTGTTGGAATATTTTTATCAATTTCAGCTAAATCAATATCAACCTGAACAATTTTAGCATTTTCTGCAAAATGCTTACGGTTCGATAATACGCGATCGGAAAATCTTACGCCAAGAGCAAGTAATAAATCACATTCAACAATACATTTATTAGATGCAACTGTACCATGCATACCAACTAAACCTGTAGATAGGCGATTGGTTTGATCAAATGCACCAAGACCCATTAAGGATGTACATGTTGGAATATCCATCATATTAGCAAATTGATTTAATTCTTCGCTTGCGTTTGCGCGAATAATACCACCACCAGCATAGATAAATGGACGTTTTGCTTGATTGATTAAATCTGCAATTTCTTTAATTCTATCATCGGATACATGAGGAAGCTTTTTAGCGAAAACCTTTGTATCAATTACTGCTGGTTCATATTCTGCCTTACATTTGGGGTCTGTAATATTCTTTGGAATATCGACTAATACAGGGCCTGGTCTTCCGCTTCTTGCGATAGCGAATGCCTCACGGATGGTATCCGCAAGCTTATTTACATCCTTAACGATATAATTATGCTTTGTAATTGGCATGGTAATACCTGTAATATCTACCTCCTGGAAAGAATCCTTACCTAAAGAGGAGACACCAACGTTACCTGTAATAGCAACCATTGGTACAGAATCCATATATGCCGTTGCAATACCTGTAACTAGGTTTGTTGCACCTGGACCTGATGTTGCTAAAACAACTCCAACCTTTCCTGTTGATCTTGCATATCCATCGGCTGCATGAGATGCACCCTGTTCATGGGATGTTAGGATATGAAGGATTTTGTCCTGATTTTTATATAATTCATCATAAATGTTTAATACAGCTCCACCAGGGTATCCGAATATTACATCAACACCTTGCTCAATTAAACATTTTACGATGATTTCTGAACCACTAAGTTTCATATTCACACCACCCTTTTTAGATTTTAATAATTATTCATCCTTAAATACTGCACCTGTAGATGCATTTGTAACAAGCTTAGCATATCTTGCTAAATAGCCTGTCTTAATCTTTGGCTCAGGGCATACCCATTTTGCCTTTCTCTTTTCTAGTTCCTCATCGGAAACTAATAATTCAATCTTACATGCAATCATATCAATTGCAATCATATCTCCATTTTCAACATAGGCAATAGGACCACCTTCCGCTGCCTCAGGAGAAACATGACCAATGGATGCGCCACGAGTTGCACCACTAAATCTACCATCGGTAATTAAAGCAACATCCGATGCCAAGCCCATACCTGCTAGTCTAGAGGTTGGTGCTAGCATTTCTCTCATACCTGGTCCACCCTTAGGTCCTTCATAACGAATGACAACAATATCACCCTTTTCAATCTTTCCACCATCAATTGCAGCAATTGCCTCCTCTTCAGAGTTATATACCTTAGCTTTACAGGTGTGCTTAAGCATTTCAGGTGCTACGGCACCTCTTTTTACAACACAGCCATTAGGTGCTAAATTACCCTTTAATACAGCAATTCCTCCAGTCTTTGAATATGGATTATCTATTGTACGAATAACATTAGGATTCTTATTTATTGCACCCTTAATGTTTTCTCTAATTGTTTTACCTGTAACTGTCATTAAATCTAAATCTAAAATACCAAGCTTAGATACCTCATTCATAACAGCCTTAATTCCACCGGCTTCATTTAAATCCTCCATGTAGGTAGGACCTGCAGGAGCTAAATGGCATAGATTTGGAGTGTGTTCAGAAATACCATTGGCCATATCTAAATCGATATGTACACCAGCCTCATGTGCAATTGCTGGTAAATGAAGCATTGTATTTGTAGAGCATCCAAGTACCATATCCATAGTTAAGGCATTCTTTAGGGACTTTTCATTTACAATATCTCTTGCCTTAATATCCTTCTTAACCATTTCCATAATCTGCATACCAGCATGCTTAGCTAAACGAATTCTTTCCGCATAAACCGCAGGAATTGTACCATTACCAGGTAGTGCAATACCTAATACCTCGCACATACAGTTCATAGAATTTGCTGTATACATACCAGAACATGAACCACAACCAGGACAGGAATTATTCTCATATTCATCTAGTTCTTCTTGTGTAATCTTTCCAGCTAAGAATTTACCTACTGCCTCAAATGTAGAGGAAAGGGAGGTTTTATGTCCATCTACTCTACCAGCAAGCATAGGTCCACCAGAGCATACGACGGTAGGAAGATTTAATCTTAATGCTCCCATAAGCATACCTGGAACTATTTTGTCACAGTTTGGAATTAAAACTAATCCATCGAAGGCATGAGCGCTTGCCATACATTCTACAGAATCTGCAATTAATTCTCTTGTGACTAAGGAATATTTCATTCCCTGATGTCCCATAGCTATACCATCACAAACACCAATGGCAGGTACCTCAATTGGAGTACCACCAGCCATTAAAATACCTCTTTTAACAGCCTCTGCAACCTTATCTAGCCACATATGACCAGGTACTATTTCAGATTTTGCACAAACAATACCAATCATTGGTCTTTCGATTTCTTCGTCTGTATATCCTAAAGCCTTGAATAAAGAACGGTTAGGTACTCTTTCAACGCCCTTCTTTACAACATCACTCTTCATGATGCCACCCCTTTTCTAAAACAAATTCTTACTTTAATTGAGCGACAACTAAATCGCCCATTTCCTTAGTTCCAACAATCTTATCTTCTGGAGTATCCTTTGATTTAATATCACCAGTTCTCCAACCAGCATCTAAAACAGCATTAACTGCAGCCTCAATAGCTTCAGCCTCCTTAGTTAAGCCTAAGGAATATCTAAATAGCATTGGAACGGATAAAATTGTAGCAAGTGGGTTTGCTAAATTCTTTCCAGCAATATCTGGTGCAGAACCATGAATTGGCTCATATAAGCCTAACTTACCTGCACCTAAGGATGCACTCGCAAGCATACCAATAGAGCCTGCAACCTGGCTTGCCTCATCGGTTAAAATATCACCAAAGATATTCGATGTTACAATAACATCAAACTGACGAGGATTTCTAACGAGCTGCATTGCACAGTTATCTACATACATTTCACTAGTTTCGATATCAGGATATTCATTCTTTACTCTTTCGAATACTGCTCTCCATAATCTAGAGGATTCAAGTACATTAGCCTTATGAACACAGCATAGCTTCTTTTGTCTCTTTCTTGCACATTCAAAGCCTGTTCTTAAAATTCTTTCAATCTCAAATACAGAATACTTCTCTAAATCGGATGCCCAGCAATCAGGCTTTTCTGGGTTGAATGCTGGTGAATTTGCCTTCTCCCCAAAATACATACCACCAGTTAATTCTCTTACAACTAAAATATCTAAGCCTTCACCAATAATTTCAGGCTTTAGTGGAGATGTATGCTGTAATTGCTTATATAAAACTGCTGGTCTTAGGTTCGCATAAAGCTTTAATGCACCACGAATACCAAGTAGTCCCTTCTCAGGTCTATCTCCATTGGTTAGGTGATCCCACTTAGGTCCACCTACAGCACCAAGAAGTACTGCATCAGATGCTAAGGCAGCATCAATGGTATCCTGTGGTAAGGATGTACCATCCATATCAATAGCGATACCACCCATTCTCTTTTCAATAATATCAAATGTATGACCATATAATTCACCAATACGGTTCATAACCTTAACTGCTTCTCTTACGATATCAGGTCCAATACCATCACCTGGTAATGTTACAATCTTAAATGTTGCCATAATTACTTATTTTCTCCTTTGATCTTATTCACTAATCCGCCAGCCTTGATAATATTTTGCATAAATTCAGGGAATGGCTGACCCTGGAAGGATTTACCTGTTGTTTCATTTTTAATTACGCCTGTATCAAAATTTACAGAAACAGTATCGCCTTCCTTAATTCCATCAACTGCCTCAGGGCACTCTAAAATTGGAAGACCAATATTAATGGAATTACGATAGAAAATACGAGCAAAGCTCTTTGCAATTACGCATGAAACTCCGCAAGCCTTAATTGCGATTGGAGCGTGCTCACGAGAAGAACCACATCCAAAATTCTTTTGGGCAACAATGATGTCTCCTTCATGAACTCTTTTTGAAAATACTGGTAAACCAGCATTAATATCCTGCTTAGAATCCTCCATACAATGTACGGCTAATTCCTTTGGATCTGATGTATTTAAGTAACGTGCAGGGATGATTACATCTGTATCAATATCTGCACCATAACAAAATGCTCTACCTTTAGCGTTCATAATAACCTCCTAAACCAAATCAGGATTTGTAATATATCCTGTTAATGCACTTGCAGCTGCAGTAGCTGGAGATGCTAAGTAAACCTCAGAATCTACATGACCCATACGTCCAACGAAGTTACGGTTTGTTGTAGATACACATCTTTCACCAGCAGCTAAGATACCCATATATCCACCAAGACATGGTCCACATGTAGGTGTTGATACGGCGCATCCTGCCTCAACTAAATCCTGAATAATTCCTTCAGCGATAGCCTCAAGATAAATTTTTTGCGTACCTGGGATAATTATGACACGAACATTTGGATCTACCTTCTTGCCCTTTAAGATTTCATGAGCAATTCTTAAGTCCTCCATACGACCATTTGTACAAGAACCAATAACTACCTGGTCAATCTTTACTTCATTTTTACCAATCTCATCTACGGTCTTTGTATTTTCAGGTAAATGAGGGAATGCTACTGTAGGACGAATCTTTGATAAATCAATATCATAAACTGCATCATAGATGGCATCAGGGTCTGCCTCATATACAACCGGAGTCTTCTTAGAATGCTTCTTGCAATAATCAAGGGTAACCTCATCTACTGCAAAAATACCATTCTTAGCACCAGCTTCAATTGCCATATTTGCCATACATAAACGAGAATCCATACTTAAATTCTTTAAACCCTCACCAGAAAATTCCATAGACTTATATAAAGCTCCATCTACACCAATCATACCGATAATGTGCAAGATAACATCCTTACCAGAAACATTCTTCTGTAATTTTCCAGTTAAATTAAATTTTAATGCACCAGGTACCTTAAACCAAGCCTCACCTGTTGCCATACCACAAGCCATATCTGTAGATCCTACACCTGTAGAAAATGCACCAAGTGCACCATAAGTACAGGTATGTGAGTCAGCACCGATTACAACATCTCCTGCAACAACTAAGCCCTTCTCAGGAAGTAAGGCATGCTCAATACCCATTTGTCCAACCTCGAAGAAGTTTACAATTCCCATCTTATGAGCGAACTCACGGATATATTTGCACTGCTCTGCAGATTTAATATCCTTATTCGGTACAAAGTGATCTGGTACGATAGATACCTTTTCCTTATCAAATACATGATCAACTCCAATATTTTTAAATACATTTACTGCTACTGGAGTTGTAATATCATTACCATGTACTAAATCTAGCTTACATGTAATTAATTGTCCGGCAGTAACTTCCTTTAATCCTGCATGAGCTGCAAGGATTTTTTGTGTCATTGTCATTCCCATATTATTTATTATTCTCCTTAAATAACTTATATTCTATGGAATCGATTAAAGCCTTGAAGGAGGCTTCAATGATATCCTTGGATACACCAACAGTGGACCATGTATATGCTCCATCTGTCGATTCAATTAAAACTCTTGTTTTTGCTGCGGTAGCGGATTCCTTACCATCTAATATACGAACCTTATAATCGGATAGGTGTACCATATTTAAGATTGGATAGAATCTACCAATGGCCTTTCTTAATGCCTCATTTAAGGCATCCACTGGACCATCGCCATTTGCAGCTGTAATTTCTTCTATTCCTTCTACTGAAACCTTAATGATTGCAGCGGAGGAATGTAGGTTTGCCTTTGATGGACCTTCACCAATCGTTTTGAAATCTAAAACCTCGAAGAAAGGCTTAAATGCACCAAAGCTTTTATGGACAATTAGCTCGAAGGATGCATCTGCACCCTCAAACTGATATCCTAAATATTCTAAATCCTTGATTCTTTGAATAATCATGGATAATCTTGGATCATTTTTTTCTACATTTGGATAAATCTTTTGAATCTTAGCTAGTACGGTTGCCTTACCTGCAACCTCACTAATTAAGAATTTTCTTTCATTGCCTACAAGTTCTGGAGAAATATGCTCAAAGGATTTTGAGTTCTTAAATACTCCATCTACATGCATGCCAGCCTTATGTGCAAAGGCAGTTTCACCAACAAATGGTAATGTACCAAGTAGCTTAAAATTCGAAATTTCAGCAATGGTTCTTGCCGTATTCGTTAATTCCTTTATGTTGCCTTCTGGTAGACATAAAATATTTTTCTTTAATTCTAGGTTTGCAATAATTGCAGAAAGATTTGCATTACCGCACCTTTCACCATAGCCTAAGAATGTACCCTGTACCTGAGTTACGCCATTTAATACAGCAAGTACAGATAAGGATACCGCCATACCGGAATCATTATGAGCATGAATTCCAAGCTCTGTGTGAATATTTTCTTTAACTTCTTTTATTATTTCAACCATTTCATCTGGAAATGTACCACCATTTGTATCACATAAAATAATACATTCAGCACCTGCATCCTCTGCAGCCTTTAAGGTTTTTAGAGCATAATCCTTATTTCCCTTAAAGCCATCAAAGAAATGCTCAGCATCAAAGAAAACATGCTTATTCTTAGATTTTAGATATATAATCGTATCCTTTATCATAGATATATTTTCTTCAAGTGTTGTATTAATAATTTCTGTCACATGGAAATCCCAGGATTTACCAAAAATACAAACATAATCTGTTGAAGCCTCAAGAAGAGCATTTAAATTTGCATCATCGGAAGCTTCAATATTACATCTTCTAGTACTTCCAAAAGCAACAAGCTTCGAATGCTTAAAGGTTAAGTTTTTCGCTACATGGAAAAATTCCATATCCTTTTGATTTGAACCAGGATTCCCTGCTTCAATAAAATCAACACCTAAATCATCAAGCGCCTTAGCAATTTTAATCTTATCACCAACTAAAAAGCTAATACCTTCGGCTTGTGCTCCATCTCTTAAGGTTGAATCGAATATCTTGGCACGCAAGAAATTCACCCCCTTTTATATGTGAAAATTAGGAAGCAGCTAAGCCGCTTCCATAATTTCATAAAACTATGTTCAATTAAAATTAATTATTGATGAACTTGTTCTTTTCGTCGTTCCATGCATAGAACTTACGGATTTCTTCACCAACCTTTTCTGATTGATGAGATGCTGCCTTAGCTCTTAATGCATTGAAATGTACCTGACCGGATGCAGAAGACATATCTAATAAGAAGTCCTTAGCAAATGTACCATCCTGGATATCTGCTAATACCTTCTTCATTGCCTTCTTAGTATCTTCAGTAATAATCTTTGGACCAGTGATATAATCACCATATTCAGCTGTATTCGAAATAGAATATCTCATACCTGCGAAGCCAGACTGATAAATTAAATCAACGATTAGCTTCATTTCATGAATACACTCGAAATATGCATTACGAGGGTCATAACCAGCTTCAACTAGAGTTTCAAAACCAGCCTGCATTAAAGCACATACGCCACCGCAAAGTACTGCCTGCTCACCGAATAGGTCTGTTTCCGTTTCTGTCTTGAATGTAGTTTCCAAAATTGCAGCACGAGCACCACCAATACCAGCACCGTATGCTAAAGCAATCTCTAATGCCTTACCAGTTTCGTTTCTTTCAACTGCAACTAAGCATGGAGTACCCTTTCCAGCCTGGAACTCAGAGCGTACAGTATGACCTGGAGCCTTTGGAGCAATCATAGCTACATCGACACCCTTAGGTGGATTAATTAAACCGAAATGAATATTGAAGCCATGAGCAAACATTAACATCTTACCAGGCTTTAGGTTAGGAGCAATATCCTTTTCATACATAGCCTTTTGCTTCTCATCATTAATTAAGATCATGATAATGTCTGCAACCTTTGCAGCCTCAGCTGTAACCATAACCTTGCAGCCCTGTGCCTCTGCCTTAGCCCAGCTCTTGGATCCTTCATATAGACCTACAACAACATTAACACCAGATTCCATAAGGTTTAATGCGTGTGCATGTCCTTGAGAACCATATCCAATAATTGCAACTGTCTTACCATCTAAATAATGTAAGTCACAGTCCTTTTCATAAAAAATTCTAGCTTCTGCCATTTTCAAAATCCCTCTTTCATTTTTAATAATTTTTTAATTCGCTATCTCCACGGGCGATAGCTGAAACTCCGGTTCGGATTACTTCTTTGATGCCGAACTCATCAAGCATAGAAATAATAGCTGATACCTTATTTTGATCACCTGTAATTTCTAGGATAATAGTACTATTGGTAACATCAATGATATGTGCTCTAAATATATTTGCTATTTCCATGATTTGACTTCTTGTACCATTTAATGCATCAATCTTAATTAAGGCAAGCTCTCTTTTTACAGAATGCTCTTCTTCAAATTCAGCTATTTTAATAACATCCATAAGCTTTGCTAGCTGATTTTTGATTTGCATGTACACGTCATCCTCACACTCAACAACAATCGTCATTCTAGAAACATTTGGATCTTCTGATTTTCCAACGGATAAGCTTTCAATATTGTAGCCTCTTCTTGAGAATAATCCAGATACTCTAGATAATACACCCATGTGATTGTTCACTAGTACAGATAATGTGTGTCTAGCCACTATGTCCATCCTTTCCGACACCCTATATATTATAAATATATAAGCGGTCAAATATGAATTATGGTTTAATTATAACATTTTAAAATACTTTGTCAAACCAATTCCATTGTCTTAACGAACTAGATTTTGTGAAAATATTATTTTTCATAAATTATATTTTTAGAAAACGTTATTTTATGAAATTTAATTTTATAAAATTGATTATAACAAAAATACTATAAATTATATTCGTTTTTTTGAAAACGTTTTATGTTTTTTTGTACATGATTTTCATACAATTATGTAAATTACACCACTATTTCCAACACGTTTTTCACTATCTGGTATGAAATGGGAATACTTAAATGTAAAAAACTTAGGTGTATAATCATATAGGTCAGAAGATAAGATATAATCCTTTATCCCATGACCTTTTTTCTCCTCTAGGTAAGCTAAAACCTCATTTTTAATAATATGCGTTCCACCACTTGATCCATACCCTACAATCACCTTAACACAATGATCCGCCTCTCTTTTTCCAAAGGATATTGCAATCTTTAGCTCCTCTATTGCACTTTTTCTATTCTCGTTATATTTGTGTATGTCTACGGTATACATATTCCTCCATCCTTAAGGATTAAAATCTCATCCTTTCTATTTTTAATTTTAGCATATACCTTTAGGCTTAAGGAGCCAAAAACTAAATCGATATGATATTGGGATTTATTGATTCTTCCCAATTCCTCTATGCCATAAGGATAGCTATTACCAAGCGCGATATGACATCCTATATTTTCATCCATGATTGTAGATAGAAAATACCCATCTTCATATGGTGCAAGTGCTACTTCTCCTATATAGGATAAGGATTCATCTAAAGATAGAATTTCATCTAAGTTTTTCGATCGAATTACTTTTCCATTTTCAAGTTCTATTTCCATATCCTTATATATTTTCCCGTGGTAGCATAAAGGCTTTGTAAATACGATTTTCCCCACTCCACTATATTTACTAGGGGCTGTAAATATTTCTCTAGATGGGGCATTTGCCTGATATATTTTTCCATTATGTTCAATTCTTTTTCCAACAAATTTAAAATTCTTTGTCATTTTAAAGCGACAATTTGTACCCTCATCACTTACAAAATGCAATTCTTCTATATTTAATTCATCTAAGGATTCCTTATATATATCAAAGGAATCACTATCGTATAAGGCTTCTACCTTATCCCATAATTCATTTAACGAAATACCTAACCTTGATGCCCAATATAGATTTGGCTTCACAATCATAATTCTTGGGGAATGAATTAAGTATTCCTGTAAGAAATTAAGCTCATCTAAATGCTTTAAATAGCCATTAATCTCACTCGTAATAACTACTGGCAAAGGAAAAGGAGATAATATAGTAATACGGATGAATCCTTCAGATATTCTTTCCTTGTAAAAGGAAATCTTATCATTTAGATATTTCCTAAATCCTTTATTTATCTCCTCACATATAATTCCATTTGTATAAGTAATAAAAACATTTCGGATACCTTTGGCTATAAAAAGCTCCTTTAGGGTTTTAGCAAATTCCATTTCCTCATAGGAAATCACAATTTCAATAGATTTTGTATCCTTAAAGTCATAATATTCCGTTAAAACCCTTTGGGCAAGCTTTAATTCCTTATTCCAAATGGAATCTTCTTTTTGTGTAGTCGACAATCGTATCTACACATCCTTCAATACCGATTCTAGAATTGATACATAAATCATAATTCGAAGCCTTACCCCAATCCATATCGGTATAAAAATTATAATAGCCTTTTCTCTTCTTATCCTTTTTTACAATATAGGATGCAGCCTTTTCAGGCTTAATTCCGTAATACTCAATCGCACGCTTTATTTTATCCTCCATAGGTGCGCAAATAAAAACATTAACAACATTAGGATTCTCTTTTAGTACATAATCCGCACATCTACCTACAATGACACAGGATTTTTCCTCTGTAATCTTTTTGATTGTATCAAATTGTGCTAAAAATACCTTTTGAGATAGGGTCATATCATAGGAATACATACCCAATCCACCACCTAAAAAGCCATCTTGCTTTTCATCATAGCTTTCAAAAATTGATGGAGAAAGCCCAGATTCCTTAGCCGCCTCAATTAAAAGCTCATTATCATAAAAAGGAATTCCAAGCTTTTCAGCAACTAATCTACCGATAAATCTACCACCACTGCCGTATTCACGACCAATCGTAATAACATACTTCATATTGAGTTCACCGTCCTTTGTTACTTTCATTATAATCCATATTTTAAAAACTCTCAAATAATTTTTATGGCACACAAGAAAAATCCTATACTGTATTTATACAATATAGGATATCTTTAAATGATTTTCCCAAGTAAATGATCCATTTCATGCTCAATGATTTCTGCAGTGAAGCCAGAGAATGTCTTAATTCTCTTTTTAAAATCTAGGGTTAAATATTCAATTTTAATTTTCTTATGACGGATACATTTTCTAAATCCCTCTAAGGATAGGCATCCTTCTTCTATCTCATAAGGATCCATTGCCTTTAGGATTTTAGGCTCTAATATAACCTCCATCTTTTCATCATCATTAATGAAAATAATCATATTCTTAGAATAGCCTATCATATTTGCTGCCATACCAACACAATGACTTCTATGAAATCTTAAAGTATCGATTAAATCATCCGCGATGAATAGATCTTCCTTTAATACTTCACTCGATGGCCTTTTTAGAAATTCTATATCCTTAATTATATTTCTTATCATATAGAAAGAAAAAATGTCAAAAATGACATTTTACCCCTTTAATCCGTCAGCCTGACGCTGCATATTTTCAACTACAATATCATAAATATCGCCCATTTCCTGACCCTTAGCTAATAATAGCCATGGCTCATTCGTATGGAAATGAACCTTAATGAAGTTTTCAGGATTACCATATTTATCTTCACCCTCAATTGCAGCAATTACAAGTGAGTCTCCTACTAATTTTGTTAAAATGAATTCTCTTAAGGAATCCTCTGCATCATCAATATCACCATCAGCTATATCGATTAAAAGCTGTGTATCAAATTTATATTCTACTAAACTTAAATGTTCCTTTACCATTATCGTTTCCCTCCATAATCTATATACATTATACGCTATAGGTGTTGATTTGTAAAGAAAATAAAATGGTAAGTTAGATGAAACAAACCTCATTTTTATGAATACATATTTATTTATTCTATATTGTTTTTTATCTTCTCCTAGGCCCTTTAGCTATCCATAGATCACAATTTGAAAATACTAATAAAGGAATCATCCTCATCCATCTTATCTATAATTCTTTATTTACCATATCGAATAAGCGTTCCTTTAAAGCTAGGGTTCCACGGTATGGATTATGAATTCATATGATTCATTATATCTATTAATATATAGAAAATTAAAGCTTACTTTTTGTTTTTTAATAAAGAATGGTATCCTTTAATATCTTATTGGTAGTTGAAGAGGTCACTTTAGTGATGTTTACTTTAACTACATTTATGGATAACATAAAAAGTCCCTCATTTAATAGACTCTATTTTAGTCATATTATTTGAAGGACTTTCTTCCTTTAAGATAATAGATTCTCCATTATACCAATCATATCATTTTTAGCTAAAACATAGGCTTCTTTAATCATATTATAGAATGTTTTAGCCTCGCCTGCACCATGACCCTTAATGACAGGTTTTTTAACACCTAAAAGATTAGCACCACCCAAGGTGTTATAATCATATTTGGCCATAAGGTTTTTTACCGTATTCATTAATACTTTGGCTTCTTTATCATCCTTAGCTTCCTTTGATGCCTTGATCATATCCATGAATAAAGCTTTTGCAGTACCCTCGATCGTTTTAATCACTGTATTTCCTGCAAATCCATCACTACAGATGACATCACAAGTGGATTGAAGAACATCCTTACCCTCAACATTACCTAAGAAATTAAGTCCAGAATTCTTTAATAATTGATGGGCTTCCTTGATTGCATCAGGTCCCTTCTTTTCCTCTGCACCATTCGATAATAAACGTACAGAAGGATTTTCAATTCCCTTAGCCTTCATATAGGCTACACCCATCTTTGCAAATTCTACAATTTGCTCAGGCTTGCAATCGACATTCGCCCCACAATCGCTAATTAAGAATTCACCATTTTGACCTAGAAGTAGACAAGATAGACATGGCCTGACCTCGCCAATTCTGCCTAAGATGAACATAGATGAAACAAGTACTGCACCTGTAGAGCCACAGGATACAAAGCCTCCGGCGAATGGATCGTTTTTACAAATATTTAAGCCCTTTACTAAGCTTGAATCTGGCTTTTTTCTAAAGGCTTTTGTTGGAATATCATCATTTGTAATTTCTTCACTGCAATCTATAATTTCCACCTGGTCCTTATTATAAGATAATGTTTCAAGCACAGGCATAATGATATCCTTTTTTGCACATAGGGTAACCATTAAATCACTATTTTCATTAATGGCATCGATTGCGCCAGAAACAAGCTCGTTTGCTGGCTTATCTGCCCCCATAAGATCAACAACAATCTTAATCATAGTAAACCCCTTATTCAATACCAATAATATAAGAATAAATATCCTGATTTCCTTTAAGAGGATATACCTCAATATAGGAATTTAGTGTTTCAGCAAACTCTCGAATAGAATCACATTCTTCAATTTTAACATCCTGTCCACAAAGAATAGTCATAACCTGCTTATCGCTAAAATCACTAATCTTCTTTAAGGATTTTTTAACTGCAGTAACTCTATCCTTATCGGATGCAATTAAATCACCATTGTAAATACAAATATAGTCACCCTTTTTAATTTTAATACCATTAATTTCTGTATCACGGATGGAATAGGTAACCTCAAGTGTAGAAACATTTTTGACTACTTCTATTTCCGTCTTTACAATTTCATCGATATCATCAATTTCATAATTGAGCATAGATACTGCAGAATAGCCTTCTGCAATCGTCTTAGTAGGAATGACATATACCTTGGCCTTATCATAGTTTTCTTGAGCCTGCTTAGCCGCCATAACGATATTTCCATTATTTGGGAAAACCAAAATATATTCTGCATCAATTTTATGAAATGCATTTAAGAAATCCTCTGTTGAGGTATTCATCGTTTGTCCACCTGTAACTACCTCATCTACACCCATTTCCTTAAAGGAACGGACTAAACCCTCACCATTAGCTACCGCAACGCTTGCATACTTCTTATGTTCTAAAGGCTTCTCTTCTACCTCTTGACTTGAGGCAATGATTTCATTATTTTCAGTATGCTGAACGTTCATATTTTCAATCTTAATGGTGATGAATTCACCATACTTTCTCATCTCAGTTAATACTAAGCCTGGGTCAAAGGTATGAACGTGTACCTTAACTAAATCCTCATCCTTAAAGGAAACGATGGAATTACCTATAGTCTTTAGGTAATCTTGGATAATCTTTAAATCAAAATTAGGAATATCAACCTTAGAATTTTGAAGCTGTAAAATGAATTCTGTACAATAGCCCCATGTAAGCTCACTATCCGCATTAAAGCCTGAATTATCTACAACAGAAATATTCGAATCCTTAGAAGATAAAACCTCTTCACCTAAGGATGCTTTAAGCATTCCTTCAATGATTAAGCAAAAGCCTGCTCCACCAGAATCGATTACTCCCGCTTCCTTTAGTACAGCTAAAAGCTCAGGTGTATGCTCTAAAGATACCTTTGCAGCCTCTAAATATATTTTTAAATATTCCGGTAATGTCATAGAATCAGTTAAAGCTTTATATGCAGCCTCCCCTGCTTCTCTCATTACAGTTAAAATTGTACCCTCCGTAGGAATTTGAACGACACTATAGGATTTTTTAGTTCCTTCTAGCATGGCCTCGGCAAAGCCCTTTACATCTACATTTTCCTTTCCTTCAAATCCAATAGATAAGCCCTTAAAGAATTGTGATGTGATTACACCAGAATTGCCTCGAGCAGATAAAACCATGGAACGGGCAATATTTTTAGAAATTGCTCCAAGATTTGTTTCCTTATTTCCTAATCCTTGCGATGCACCACCTTCAATGGTCATCTTCATATTTGTACCTGTATCTCCATCAGGTACAGGGAATACATTTAATGCATTAATTCTATCTACATCGTTTGCAAGGCTTCTTGCGCCTGCAACAATTAAAGAAACATAGTCCTGTCCATCGACCTTATTCAGTATCATGGTGATTACTCCTCACCAGTGATATCCATCTTCTTGCCGTAGAAGCTTACAGTAATCGTATCAGGTCCACAGGTAGCACCAATGATAGGTCCTAATGTAGAAATGTGTACTTCCTTGCAATTTGTCTTAGCTTTAATTTCCTTAGCTACGTATTCTGCATCCTGTAAGCAATCTGCATTTTCAACATATACAACTGCATTTTCCTTATTTTCTAATCTTTCTACTGTAATAGCAACTAATTCATCAAGACTAGTCTTTCTACCCTTAACCTTCTTGAATCCATAGTTATTACCCTTAGTATCACCACAAATAATTGGCTTTACACCAAAAAGATTACCAAAGAATGCTTTAGAAGCCTTAACTCTACCTGCCATCTTTAGCCAGTTTAAGGATCCAACTGTTGCGAATGTCTGATAATTTAATTTATATTCATCAAAATATTTAACTACATCATCCATAGTCTTACCCTCATTTGCCATACGAGCTGCATCCATAGCCATCATAGCCTCAGCATAGCAGCTTCTTAAAGAGTCGTAGCAAACGAACTTTCTGCCAGGGTATTTTGCAACGATTTCCTCACCGATAACCTTTGCGTAATTTACGGATGTAGATAATTTAGATGAGCATGCTAAATAGAATACATCTAAGCCTTTAGCAAATGCTTCCTCGAATTTCTTTTCAACCTCAGTTGTTAAAATCTGATTCGTTGTTGCACGATTACCCTGCCTTAATGTATTATAGAAATCTTTAGAGGCAAGTCCGCTCCATTCAAGATCTGCATCATAATCCTTTTCATCAATTCGAAAGGCCATCTTTAGATATCCAAAATCTAATTCTTCACGATAGTTCTTCTCAACATCAGATGTTGAATCTGTAAAAACATAAAAATTTTTCATAAGTTTCCTCCTAAAATAAGTGTTTCCACTTTTATGCTTAATCTAAATTTAATTATACCAAAGTTTTCTTTACTTTTACATAATACTTTGTATTATTTTTTAAAAATCTTAACTTTTTATGTCAAATCCAAAAAAATGAAATCTTTTTCTTTATTTTCTTTTAAAAAATGGTATACTAAAATACAAACCTAAACGAAACGAGGAGAGTAAAATGAGTAAAAGATTTCGTATGTCAACCGCACTCGATGTTGACGATTTATTAATGGAATGTATTCCTTATGCAATAAAGCTTGCAAACGAGAAATACAAATTCGACCCACCACTGACGATTTATGAAGTAGACCACTGGGGAAAGCTTGGGACGCGTGCCGATGTCATTTTTGAATTCTTCAATGACCCTGATTTTTTTAGAACACAGCCCGTCATTGAAGGTGCAAAGGAATTTGTAAGAAAGCTTACGAAAATGACTGAGGTCTTTATATCTACTTCTATTTATCCTGAATTCATGGGAATCCGTGCACAAAGAATTATGGAGGAATTCCCAGAAATTCCTAAGGAGAACATTTATATGGGCTCAAGAAAGGATAAAATCAATGTAGATATTTTATTTGATGATGGTATGCATAACATTTTTAATTCTAGTGCTGCATATCCAATTCTTATGCGTAAGCCATGGAATATGAACGCAACAGGTATGCTTGCAGTAAATAGCTACGATGAATTTTTAAAGCTTGTAGAGGTGATTTCTAAAAGCTACCTATTCAATGTCGATAAGCTTATCCAGCCAGGTATAGTAATTTTGGTTGGACCATCAGGATCTGGTAAAAGTAAAATAGCGAAGAAGCTATTAGATGAAAAACCCATACTGGAAAAGCTTAAAACCTATACTACTGCAGATCCTACTGCCGTCTATGAAAATGATTGGTATAATTATGTATCAAAGGATGAATTCTTCCATATGATGGATAAGAAGATCTTCTTTGAATCTACGATGTATGCAGGACATGGATATGGTTCTAAAAAGGAAGATGTCGATAAGATTTTAAAGGATGGAAAATCCGTACTTGCAACTATGGATATTTGTGGTGCTATGGCATTAAAATCAAGATATGATAATGTCATTACTATCTATATAAAAAAGGATAGAAAGGAGCTCATTTCTTCTATTTTGAATAAGAAATGCTCCCATGAGGATAAGGTAAATCGATTAATTTCTATTGAAGATGAAAAGAGAAACGAAGAAATTTGTGATTATGTCGTATCTGTAACGAATAAGGATTATGAATCCTCAGTAAAGGAAATTGAAGAAATATTAGGCATATAAGTAAAATGGGTCAACATTGTTGGCCCATTTTTTAAAAGAACAAAAATTCACTGACAAGCTGTAGGAATAATTGCTTACTTCTTCCACTAAATTTATTTAAATATTTCAATAATTTTATAGATTCCTTTTTACAATCTAGTAGGGTATCTAATTGGCTTGCAAGAATAAAATCATATACATTTTTACCTAAGACTATCTTATCCTCTACTGGTACTTCCTTAATTAGCTTAGTTAATGCTCTATCTAGTTTTCTTGCCTTAGGCTGAAGCTCCTTCGCAAGATCAAAATCGGTAACTTTAATTTGCCAAGAGAATCCATCATGCTGATAAACTCCCTTCGCATTGGATTTAACTACAACTGTTCTTCCTGCAAAGCAATCAAAAATCATACCCACAACACTAAGCTCTGGAATAATTCTTATAATTCTTCCTTTAATACGCTCATATTTCTCTAAATCAATATAATTCTTATCCATTCCTTGTCCATCATTGGTATAGCATCTTATGATTCTATCTTGAACGTCACTTCTTGCATAAATAGAGGCGTAATTTGCCAAATTACCACCCTTAGAATGTCCGCCTAAGTAGATGTTCGCATTCGGATATAAATCCGCTATATCCTCTAAATATTTTACAGCAAGAACCTGCCCCCTAACAGGAGATGTATAAAGCATATCTATATTTTCTTGCCATCCAATTAAAGAATCATCTGTACCTCTATAGGCAATATAAATCGTATCCTCATCTAAATGGAATACGACTGCAGAAAACTGTGTTCTTGTTTCCTTTTCAATAATGTTGACATAATTCGACATATAGATTCTACCAAATCTTTTGGTATCTTTTACTAAATCCATAAGATCTACAATTCTTTTAGGCACAATTAAGCCTAGTACCATTTTTTCCTTATCATGTGTCTCAAATACCTTATTCATTGCAGTTCTTGCAAGAATTTTCTTCTGTGATGGATATTCTGGTACAGCATCCTTAAAATCAATATATGCAAGCTTTGCAAATATTAAATTGTCTAAAATATTAAATTGATCCTGAAGGAAGGATAAATCACCTCTCCAGTGTACATAATCTAATATATTTGCCATGATATCACTTCCCAAATAATATTATATTTCTCCATTTTCAATAACTACATTACCACTAATATCATTCTTCGTAATCATAGGATCACCACCATAATAAATAACTCTACAATCTCCCAGTGCAGAATTTACATGAATAGAGGATATAGCTTGAACTAAAACCTCTGATTTTCCATAACCAATATTGATCACAACATGGTCAATTTCATTTTCTCTACCACTATATTTACCATCACTCATAACTAAATCGAGCGCATTTGAATTACCACTTACACGGATAATACTATTTCCATTTAAAGTGAAAAAGGAATTTTGAATATCCTTAGATATAAAGAGAATCTCTGATTCATTATCTAGTGTAACTCTAGCCTCCTGTGCGTTAATTTCGCCAGACTCTATGGTTGATTTTTCTTTTAAATTAAAATTAACTAAGGAGGATAATTCTAATTTTTCAATTACCATAGAAGAATTTGAGCCTAAGTTTGCTCTAAAGCGCGTACCCTTATAATAATCTAAGGTAACATCCGTTGCATAATTTAGATTAAACGCTACATCATCTTGAAGTGCAGCGGCAGAAACTTTAACACTAGAAAGCTCAAAATATAAGTTGCTTAGAGTATATCCTGAAATATGTATTCGAATAGACTTGGCAACATAATTTACATTCTGATTCCCAGAGATTAATAATTGTCCAAAGGAGGATGTAATGGATATAGAATCATAGACCTCCTTTTGGCTATAAATGGTTATTTTCTTTTCCATATTGGAATCTATTTCAACGATAATAGGTAAAATTTTCGTATTGTTTACAATTCTGATATCTGAGATTCTAATGGTTTCAATATTCGATGCACTTTGATAGTCAAATTCTAGAATCTCCCCACTACCAATGACATTCTTCCTTTGATTACAGGAGGTAAAAAGAAATAAACTAAATATGAACATAATAAAAATAAATAATTTATTTTTCATAGAATTCCTCCTCTCGTATAAGCCGGCTTTATTTTACAACAATATGAAAAAAAAGTCCACAGGTACACCTGTGGAGCCTTCTAGATTAAACCAAATAATGCACAAACCTTCTTTTGCTCATCAATGGTTGCTTCATTATTTGCTGAAATAATAAATAACGCAATGATATATAAAGCACTCTTGTGACCATATTTTTTAAAATCCTTATGTGCATATTCTCTTAGCTGATTTACCTCATTTGGCATCATATTCTTTCTACACATTTCTAAGAATTCATCGGCAGTAACTGTAAATAATGAATTATTACAAAATTCATATTCACTTCTATTGATTTGTCCATCGGATGCACTAATATACGAAATTAATCTTTCAAGCATCTTTTGTGTTTGCAGGCTAGATAAGCCCATTTCCTTTGCTTGATTTAAATAATTCTTATATAAATTCTTTCCATAAAGAGTTCTCTTTTCTCCACCGATAGCTAAATATTGCTTCATCTCTTTTTGAAATGCTTCTAATTCATTCATAACCTACCCTCAATTTCTTAAATTCATACTCATATTATAGCATTGTTTTCTTTAAAGGAAAAGAGTAATCTCATTTTTAGTGCATAAGAAAAGACCATACTTAAAGTATGATCTTTGTAGAGGAAAGAGAATTAGTCTTCAAAAATCGGTTCAAAGTCAGATGCATCATGACCACAAAGTGGACATAAATAATCCTCTGGTAATGTAGCCCCTTCATATACAAATCCACAAATCCTACATCTCCAGCCAATAATTTTTTTATCTAGGGTAGGAGCCTTTGGCTTAGGCTTAATATTGGATTGATAATATGCATAGGTAAGTGGAGCATTATCGCTCAATTTGATTGCATCATCCAATTCTGCAATAAATAGAGTATGACTACCTAAATCATGCATTTCTGTAACATGACAGGCAAGTAAGCTACAGGAAGACCAAGATAAATATGGTACATCAACACCCCCTATATTGATAAAATCACCAAAGAATTTATCGACATCTCTACCCGATTGCATGCCATAATATTTAATCGTATCAAAGCTTGTCTTTTGCTCTAATATACTGATCGTAAATACCTTGCTTTCCTTAATCATTTCACAGGTTAAATTTTGATTGATGACTGCGATTGCAATCTTATTTGGATTCGATGCAACCTGCATGCAGGTATTTGTAATACAGCCATTCATTTTATCCTTTGTTCTCGTTGCTAAAACGAAAACACCATAACTTAAACTATATAATGCCTTTGGATCCATAAGTTACCTCCTCCATAGTCCATGTAAATTACAATATTCATATACAGCTATAACACTATCTCCCTCCATAAGCGGGAAGATAGCCTTTGGCTCATCTTCAGGCGTTAAATCCTTCTTTTGAATGCCATTCTTAGTTTCAAGTACAATCCATTCAATATAATGTTGCTCCATCATAGGATGAATGACATCACCAACCGTTACATATACCTTATTATCCTTTACCTCATATACAGGTACATGCTTTTCAACGGCTGCATCGGTAGTTCCAGGAATCAATTCCTCCATAGCTTCTTCGCAACAATACATATCACATTTGCTTTTCTTTAGCATCATGACCATTTGGCCACATTTCTTACAACGAAATACTCGTAAAGCCATAATATTGCCCCCTTATTTTATTTTTTGATGCATCGAATGCTTACATTAATATTATACAAATTCTTTGTTTTCTTTTCAATAAATTAAGATTGTTTTCTGACATAGTTATAGAAAAAATATAAAAATCGTGTTTTAATAAAGATAGATGAAACGATTCTGGAGGGTGATCCTATGATTAAAAAGGTAGAAAATATTTTAACCTATGCACATTTAACTGAAGAAGCCAATGAGCTTGAAATCAAAAATAGAGCTCTAGCAAGAAGAATAGCGACTGAGGGTATAGTTTTACTTGAAAACAATGGAATACTGCCAATTCCAAAGGAAGAAAAGATTCTACTTGCTGGCGCTGGGGCTACCAATACCATTAAGGGAGGATCTGGTTCTGGTGAGGTAAATGAAAGGTATTCTGTTTCAATCCTAGATGGATTAAAATATGCAGGATATAGCATTTTGAACCAAGAGGAGCTTGAGGAATATAGATTAAAGGCAATAGAGGAAAAGGAAAAATTCTTTATCGAAAAAAGAAAGAAGGCTGGATTCTTCTCCTTCAAGGAAATCTCCATGGCCAATATTGAAACGGGCTACCACGATATTGAATTTGTTTTAAATAAGGATAAAAAATATGATACAGAAATTGCTATCTATGTATTATCTAGAATGAGTGGAGAGGGTGGAGATAGAAAGCTTGATAAGGGAGATTTCCTACTATCCGATAGAGAAAATGAGGATATTCATTATTTAGCTAAAACCTATAAGGATGTAATCGTAATCATCAATGCGGGTGGTATGGTTGATTTATCTAGCTTAGATGATATTAAGCTTTCTGGCTTAATCTTCATGGGAATGCTAGGTGAAGAGGGCGGTAATGCCCTTGCAGACATTATATCTGGAGATATCACACCATCGGGTCATTTAACCTCTACATGGCCTATATCCTATAAGGATATTCCTTATGGGGATAAATATTCCTACCTCGATCAAAACGAAAAGGAATTAGACTATAGCGAGGATATCTATCTAGGATATAGATATTATGAAAGATTTAGAAAAAAGGTTCGATATCCATTTGGATATGGACTATCCTATACAGGATTTAAAATTGCTACTAAAGTAGATTTAGCAGATGAAATCAAAATCTTTGTAAAGCTTAAAAACTTTGGTGAATTTAAGGGCAAATGTGTACTTCAATTCTATGCATCTATTCCAGAGGGCAAACTAAAGCAACCTCAATTTTCTCTTATTGGCTTTACAAAATCGAAGCTTCTAGTACCTGATCAAGAAACACTTTTGTCCGTATCTATTCCATATCATTATTTAGCAAGCTATGATGAAGAATCCTCTTCCACGATTATGGAAAAGGGTAGATATGCATTATACATTGGTCAATCCTCGGATAAAAGGAGCTTAATTGCAGGCTTTGATCTACATGAGGATATCATTATATCTAAGCATAAGAAAATATGTCCATTAAAGAAAAATATTGAAATATTAACTCCAGATTTTCCAAAGAAGGATTTATTAATTCCGGATAATCTAATGCTAACACTAGATCCATCCAATATTAAGCCTGAGGAAATAAAAGAGCTTAAGGTTTTAGATGCGCCTGAAAATTCGATGGACGAATACTTAATAGAAGCCAAAAAAATTGTAGATGAATTAACCATGGATGAGCTTAGTTTCCTCCTTGTAGGTGGTGGAGTAATGGATATTGCAATTCCAAGCCCACATAGTGTCATTGTACCTGGTGCAGCAGGAAATACTACAAATAAGCTAAAGGAAAAGAATTTAAAGAGCTTCGCATTAGCTGATGGACCTGCAGGATTAAGATTAGTTAAGACATCCGTTGTCTTAAAGAATGCCAAAACGATTAAATATGTTGATCATGGTATGGAAATGTTTAACTATCTACCTAAAATCGCAAAGCTATTAGGCTATTCTAAAATCAATAAGGGTACTCCACTTTATTGCTATACTACTGCATTCCCAACCGGTATTTCACTTGCCCAAACCTGGAGTGAAAAGCTATTAAATAAGTTCGGTGATGCCATTGCAAAGGAAATGGAGGAATATGGAGTAACCGTTTGGCTAGCTCCTGGAATGAACATTCAAAAAAACCCACTATGCGGTAGAAACTTTGAATACTTCTCTGAAGACCCAGTTCTATCCGGTAAGATGGCAAAAGCGATCGTTTTAGGTGTTCAAGCACATAGAGGATGCTACTTAACACTTAAGCACTTTGCATGCAACAACCAGGAAAACGAAAGGAAATACACTTCAGCAAATGTATCGGAAAGAGCCCTAAGAGAAATCTATTTAAAGGGCTTTGGTATTGCTGTTAAGGAAGGCAGATGCCGTGGTATCATGTCAAGCTATAATAGGATTAACGGCGTATGGAGTGGGGCAAATAAGGATTTATTGACCACTGTATTACGTGAAGAATGGAAATATAAAGGCTTCGTTATTACCGATTGGGATGAATCACATGAAGGTTTAGAAGAATATAGAAGCATTGATTCTGGTATTAATCTTTTAATGCCAGGTAACCATAAGCAAATTGCAAATTTAAAAAAGGCCTTACAAAATAAGACCTTAGATATCAATGTAGCAAAGGAAAGAGCAATCCAAATTGTTCAAATTATGCTATTACACAATTCAACCATAAAATAGCAAAAGAAAGCATTTGATGATTCGTCAAATGCTTTCTTCTTTTTCTTCTATTGTAGCGTCCTTTACTCCATCCTTAGTAGATTTTTTCATCATTTGAACAATGATTAAAACAAGTCCAATAAAGCATGCGATAACTAAAATGAATTGTCTTAATATAGATAATGGTAAATGGTAAACCAAATAATAGGCTAGGAAGCCACCCTCATGAAGCAATGCACCAATTTTCACAACAATTTCCTTTTTATTGTTTTGTGTAATCGTAGACATTGTCACAATTAAAGGTGGTAAATAATTATCCCGTTTCGAAAATTCATTACTAAAGCCTAAATAAATTAAAATGGATATCCACATGACACCAAGTAATCCAAAAACGATTCCTTTTGGTAATTCCTTGTGCTTTTTATATAAGAAATAAATCATAAGTAAATTTCTTATGAAGCAGGTTGAAGATACAATTAGATTACTATATAGGGCTGCAAAGGCCTGTTCTAGAATAAAGAAGATAAAGGATATCGTTGCAATCGCAATAAATTCCTTTTTCTTAAATAGATATGAAATTCCAATAACAATTAAACCAATTAAGCCTGCAATTTGAGAGATCCATAGGTTAACGGTTAAATCCTCAAATGAGCTTCGAATTATATCCCACATAATATCACCAGGAATAAAAATACTACAATTTATTATTCTTTACAATATAAAATTTTATTATCTTATAATAATTTCTTAATCTCTTGATCTACTTTTGTAGGTGATTTTAAAGAACCAATGAGAGTCCTACATTACCTTCTTTATCTAGTAAGAATTTAGAGAAATTCAATTCATATTTCTTTACATATTGATACTCATGCTCATTTTCACTATTGACATAAATATTATAGATGATAATAAAGCACCTAAATTCTTTCAAGAAAAGCCCTAAAAACAGGGCCTTTTCGTTATATTTCTAATTCGTTAAATGTAGCCTCTAGTGTATCTGCAGAATGATGAAGCTCTAAGATTTCATTACTAGATAATGGAAGCTCAAGTACGGCTTCTACTCCATCACTACCTAAAATTGCAGGTACAGATAAGGCAACATTAGATACACCATATTCACCCTCAAGTAGGGTTGAAATAGGAAGCATGGAATGCTGATTTTTTACAATACATTCACAAATTCTTGTGACGGATAGGGCAATACCATAATAGGTTGCACCCTTTCTTTCTATAATCTTATAGGCAGAATCTCTTACCTCAACATGAATTTCTTCCTTTAATTGCTCCATATCCTTATAGCCTCTTAGGCATAAGAATTTTTTAATTGGCATACCCGATATATTGGCAAAGCTCCAGGCAACAAATTCACTATCGCCATGCTCACCCATAATTACGGCATGAACATTTCTTGTATCTATCCTTAGCTTTTCACTTAATAAATACTTTAATCTGGCAGTATCTAATACAGTACCAGACCCAAAGACTCTTTCCTTTCCAAAGCCAGAAACCTTAAGTGCAACCTGCGTTAAAACATCGACTGGGTTTGCGACTATAAGAAGTAAGCCCTCTGCCTTTACTCTTACAATTTCGTTTATAATGGAGGTCATTATTTTACTATTCTTTTTGATTAAATCTAATCTTGTTTCTCCAACCTTTTGTGCAGCACCTGCAGTGATAATTATAATTTTAGCATCACTTATATCCTCATATTCTCCTGCATATATTCTCATAGAATTTGAATATGCAAGACCATGCGATATATCCATAGCCTCTCCTTCTGCCCTCGCTTTATTTGCATCAATTAAAACAAGCTCATTAAATAAGCCCTTTTGCATTAATGCAAATGCAGAGGATGAGCCAACAAAGCCTGCACCAATAATAGCAACCTTTCTATCATTAATCATTTTTATTCACCCCTATCTTATATTAATTATACCAAGAATTTAAAACTTCTTCTATATGTATTCTTCAACACTCTTTAAAAATATTAAAGTAATGGGAAATTTCATCACTTAAGGAATAATTTATCCTCTAATCGTTTTTTTAATAAAAGGTATCGATTCTTCTTTTCTTCTTTCATAAAATGAATATCTCTATTTTGTAATACTGCATTAGAATAATCTAATGGTTCATGAAATTGCTCGCTCGTTAAATCAAATATAAAACGACCGACCTTATTGAAGCAATGATAATTCCCATCCCCTAAAGGTATACCATATACATCTCCTCCATAGATATCCTGCATTAAAAATGCAGTGATGGAGCATTGACCTTTCGTTTTATTATTTATACTCCAAGAATCCCTCATTCTTGGGGCACAAGTATCAAAACTCCATAGGCTTGATAATAAATCATAATAATCCCTTGGAGTTAATCCATTTTTATCCATAATATTTTTTGCATCATTTGCACCATAAAATTTATACACTAGCCCCAACTCCTTTAACAATTATAATCATACTTAAGCCAATCACTAAAGCAAGAATAGAAAATAGAATTGCAACGACCGTAAAAGGTTTAATTTTTCTTATATTAGGATCCTTTTCTATGATTCTTCTTTTATGCATTTTATTTGCAACAATAGCAAGTATAAACATAGAAATAAGCATGATGATAATGGCTATTCTTAAGGATATAAAGGTTGTGATTTGTACATCACTAATATAAACGTCACCTAATATTTCTTTGAATATAGAAATGGATAAGGATAGCGGCCAAAAGCCTGCATTATTAACGATTCGAATACCAAAGACAAGTATTATACTTAATACAAATCCAATAAAGAAAATAAAGAATATGAATCCTGTAACAAGAATACCGCCAATAAAGGCTAAAATATAATCCTTAAAGATTACGAAATCTGTAATAATAGTAACTAAAATTAGACCAAATACACAAGAAAAGGAAACCAACGCTAAAATCTTAGGGATATAGCTTTCTTTATTTGTTTTATCCATACTAACCCTCCTTAAACTATGGTTTTGCTTACCGCAACAAAGATATCGATAACAAAATATAGAATAGACGAATAAAATAGGAATAATATAACAATATAATATATTGCATATATAATTACAGAAAAGCTTAAGTAGGGATCTATCTTACACCATTTTTATATACAATAAACCATCATTTAGATAATCCATTTTACCGGATTGCATACATATTGCTTACAAATCTATAATTTATTATACAATAATTTAAAAAATAATACTTTATTTTTGAACAAGAACAAAGGGGTAAATAAATTTCCCCTTAAGGAGCTTAGGCTCCTTTTTTAAGTGCTTCAAAGAACTTGAAGTCGCTTTGGTGTGTTCACACCTCTACGTAATAGATATTCTATAGTATGAATATCACACACGCTACTTTTTCTATAT
>NZ_JAXFPY010000007.1:0-8688 GCF_034179385.1 Anaeroplasma sp. | reverse complement strand
TGGTTGTATTGCGGCATGCTTTGCAATTCCATCTGCAATATTATTGATTTTATATTGTCAAAAATATGGTTTATTAAATAAATTATTAAGAAAGCGTAATGAAAAAAGTTAATCTGTGCGATAAGTATTTAAATTATTAATTGCTAATAAACACGTGTTAGACTCTTAACACGTGTTATTTTTTATGATAAAATTGATTGAAGAGAAGTCAATATATTTTGAAATAAAATGAAAAAATATATTTATCTTCTCAAGATAAAGAGTAAAAATCCTCGATATACGGATTTTTTTAAAACCGAGGATGAATAATTTATAAAGTTGTGCTATACTATTTGAGGGCAAAGACCTCGCCTGTCTTGTTTAGTTGATAAATTATTCTAAGTAATTTATTCATACAGGCGACTAACACAACTTTAGGTGGCAGACCAAGTTGTGTTTTCTTTTTATAGAAATCTTTGATAGGATTAGCAGAAACTTTTTTTCGAATCATAGAACGAACCATTATGAAAAGAATTGTGCGGAGTCGTTTATTTCCGCATTTGGTTATTGAAAGATGTTTACCATCGATAATTCCTGATTGACTTATGTTAGGATCGGTACCTGCAAAAGCAATTAAAGCTTTAGATGAATTGAATCTATCTATATTAGAAACTTCAGCTATGAATCTAACTGCGGTATTCATAGCAATTCCAGGAATAGAATCAATATTTTCGGCTAATGTTTTTTTGGAAGAATCTTGGTTTATGATCCTATTCATTTCTTCTAATGTTTTATTTAATCTGGTTTTATAGAATAAAGCTTGAGTGGCATAATCCTTTAGCATTTCGACTTCGAAATCATCACTATTACACCCAGGAATTGTGTCATTAATTACATTTAAAAGTTTATGTATGACATTTGTAGAATATTTCTCTGCATGACCTGTTATTTCCATAAAATCTTTGATTAATGTTTTTTCTCTATGGGAGGTAACATAATCAGGGTGAGGATATTTTTGAAGAAATTTGAGGGATGTAAAGCAATCAAATTCACTCATAATAGACTTATAAAAAGGATATATGGTATCAATCATCTCGTAGAGATGAACTGTTATTTCCTGATATTGTTTTTCGGTTATCATATAGTAACGCTGCAAATCTTTAAGTCTTTTCTCGTCTTTGGTTGGTTCATAATATTTTTTAACTTTATCCTCATAATAGACAAAGGATAAGGTTTTACAATCTCTAGCATCTGTTTTCTTATTCCTAAGATCTGAATTTCTCACCTTAGCTGCCACAAGCGGTGGGATTGGAATGAAAGACAAATTATTAGCTTTTAAATAAGCCATTAAGGTCTTATGATATACGCCAGTATATTCAAAAAAGACTGTGGGTTTTATCCCAGTTCTATAAATTATTTGGTTACAGACTGTAAGAATGTTTGAAAAACCTTCCTTCGTATGAAGAATTTTCCTAGGCTTTGATAGTGGTACATTGTTATCTAAAAAGCCTTGAACATGACTTGTTTCCTTGGATACATCAATTGTTATACAAGGATTCATATATAACACCTCGTTTTCTAGACGTATATATTAGGTTGAAAAACTTCCAAGTGACTCTATCTACTAATATTCGCTTTGTGATACTGGTTTATGCAAAATCGCATATCCAAATTGATTGACCTAGTTATACAAGAGGTGGAAGGGAGACATATTATACCGCGAGTTCACCTAAGGGTGTCTAATATAGTGACAGACGTCTCCACAACCAACTACATAAAGTACGTCTAGCTTTATGTAGTAGAACAAGTCTGATATAAGCTTGTCTAAATTGATTATATCAAAAAAGAAAAGTGTAATATATCTATGAATTGTTCGTAGTTTTATTATACGAATATTGTTAGAAAGAATTGGTGATATTATGGTTGAGAAAATTGGTAATATTGTAATATATAAAACTGAGGATGGAAAAGATAAAATTGAAGTAAAAATTGAAAATAATACAGTTTGGCTAAACCAAAAACAGTTGTGTGAGTTATTTAATGTTTCAAAATCAACAATGAGTTTCCATATAAATAATATATTAAAGGAAGAGGAATTAGATAAAAATTCAGTTGTTCGATTTTATCGAACTACTGCCCTAGATGGGAAAATATATAACGTAGCTTATTATAATTTAGATATGATAATTGCTGTTGGATATAGAGTTAAAAGCAATATAGGTACTAATTTTAGAAGATGGGCTACTGAAACTTTAAAAGAATATATGATTAAAGGCTTCGCTTTAAATGATGATATATTAAAACAAAATGGTGGCGGAAGATATTTTAAAGAACTATTAGCGCGTATTAGAGATATAAGATCTAGTGAAAGAGTATTTTGGAGACAAGTTTTAGATATTTTTTCAACTAGTGTAGATTATGATCCTAAAAGTGATTTAAGTATTGAGTTTTTTAAAACTGTACAGAATAAAATGCATTGGGCATCACATGGGCATACAGCTGCTGAAATAATTAAAGAAAGAGCTGATGCTAACAAAGATTTCATGGGATTAACACATTTTGGTGGTGATTATCCTTTATTAGAAGATGCAGTTGTTGCTAAAAATTATTTAACTGAAAAGGAATTAGATATATTAAATAGATTAGTATCTATGTATTTAGATTATGCAGAATTACAAGCAATAGAAGAACATCCAATGAAGATGGTAGATTGGATAAATCAATTAGACTATTTCATTAAAATGAATAGAAAAGATATATTATCTGGAAAAGGCTTAGTTTCTCATGAAGATGCATTAAAGCATGCAAAAGAAGAATATGATAAATTTAAGAATCGTTTAAGTAATAATCCTTCAGAAAAAGAAATAGAATATTTTAATAAATTAAATATATTATTAAATTATCCAAAGGAGAATAATTAAAATGACTTTAGGTGAAAGAATAAAAAAAATAAGATTATCTAAAAATCTAACTTTAGATGATATGGCAAATAAATTAGGGTATTCTAATAGAAGTGCTTTTTATAAGATAGAAAACGGATATGGAATAACATTAGATAAGCTTAAGAATATAGCTTTAGCATTAGAAGTACCATTTGAAGAATTATTATATGATGATGAAGATTATTTAGATGCTAAAGAAGTTATAAAAAAAGCAGAGGAAGCTAAGTTAATAGATGATATTTTATTTGCTGTTTATGGAATTCATAAAGATACGTATTATGATTGTGCAATTATTGCACCATCATGGTATCCAGAAAAAATATTTGGTGATGAAGATAATATTATTTTATTAAAAAAAGCTTCTTATAATTCTAGTTATGAAATATATACTGACAATTTAAAAATAGCATATATTCAATGTGGTAGTGGAGCTTCCAATTTAACAGATTGTATGTTATGTCTTACCAATGCAAATATTAAAAAAATATTCTTTATAGGAGCAGTTGGCTCAATAGATAAAAATATTGAAATTGCATCTTTAGTTACACCTTCAAAATGTATTTCATTTGATGGAGTAACTCCTTTTTTTAAAAAGCAATTTGAGAAAAAAATGTATGGAAGTGAAATTATTCCATATAATTTAGAAGAAATTGATAAAAATATAGAAAAATTAAAATCTAATGACATAAATATTTTAAAAGAAAAAGTTTTTTGTACAGATAGTATTTTATTAGAATATTCTCATATGGATGAAATATTAGCAACAAAAGCTAAATTAATTGAAATGGAAACTGCAGCTTTTTATTCATGCTTGAAAATAATGAATAAATCTGGTATGGCTTTATTATTAGTTTCAGATAATTCTCAAAAAAAGAAGAGTCTAGTTGAAAAAACTATAGATGATCAAAATAGATATAATTATATTAGAAGTAATATAATAAAAAAATCTATTAAATTACTAATTTAAAATGTGGAGCACTTCTAAAAACTATGTGGCTCACGTTGACAAAATATCGGTTTGTCTCTTGGCGTGTACAATACATAGTATTATCGAAAAAAGTCGACTTAAGATATTTATTCTAAATACTAATAAAATCAAGAAATCCAGTTGATAATATGCCGGAAAACCGATATAATATATGGTGTAGGAGTGATAAAATGAAATTCAATGAAATGTTAAAAAATAAAGAATATACAATATATGCTCTTTCAAAGAAAAGTGGAATTGCAAAGACAACACTATTTGATATTTCAAGTGGAAAAAGTAATATATTTGATTGTAGTGGAAGAATTTTACTTAAATTATCAAATGCCTTAAATATTACGATTGAAGAATTATTAAATTTAGAATATGAAGAATATAATCCTGCATTCGAGGAAATGGTTCCTGAGTTTTTAAAGGAAGGAATAATATTAGTAAAAAAAGGTCGAAAGAAAAATGATTTATTATTGGATTGTTATCTAGATGAATTAAATAGTAGCATTAATGTGTGCGAAGTTGAATCATTGATTTCAAAAGAACAGGCTGATTATTTACGAAATAAATTTTTGTGGAGGTAGTATATGGAATTTTTGAATTTTAATGACTATCAGGTTAGAAAGAAAACTTATGGTGGTGCAAACGGAAATAAAATTAGTTTAATGATTAATGGTGAATTATATATGTTGAAGCTACCATCACATGCTACAAAAAATGATAATTTATCATATGCTAATTCATGCGTTTCAGAATATATTGGATCACATATTTTTAATATGCTAGGTGTTAAGGCTCAAGAAACTATTCTTGGCGAATATACATATAATGGAGTTAAGAGAATCGCGGTTGCATGCAAAGATTTTGAAACCGATGGATATATATTAAAAGATTTCGCATCGGTGAAAAATCAGATTATTGATTCTAAATCTAATGGATATGGAACAGATATTAATGATGTATTAGAAACAATTGAAAAGCAATATTTGGTAGATTCAGTGGAATTATCAAAAGTATTTTGGAATATGTTTGCGGTTGATGCATTAATTGGAAATTGGGATAGACATAACGGAAATTGGGGCTTTTTGTATAATCAACAAACAGATGACGTTAAGATTGCCCCTGTATTTGATTGTGGATCATGCTTATATCCTCAAGTGGATGAAGAATTAATATTAAAAATTTTAAATGATAAAGCTCAACTTAATGCTAGAGTATTCGATTTTCCAACATCTGCATTATCTTATAATGGTAAAAGAATTAATTATTACAGGTTTATAAAATCACATGAGTATGAAGAATGTGATGATGCTATTGCTAGAATTAAAGATAGAATAGATTTATCTATGATTTATAACTTAATAGATTCATTAGATTGTATTACAGATAATCATAAAAACTTTTTAAAAACAATTATAGAGAAAAGATTTAAAGAATTGTTCTGATAAATAATGTTAACGAAAACTGATTTCATATCATATGTGAAATTGGTTTTTTATTTATTAGGAATTGGTAGACTTGTTTCAAAAGGAGGTCACTTCCCACTGATGATGTTGAGCTCGTCGAAAGCGTAGAATGACCTCGCTTGGCTATTTTGGTAATTATTTTAATGAAATAGATAATAAAATATTATGTTATTAGTTTTAATTATCTGATTAATACTTAATCTATTCACGAAATGAATATTCGAGTGTATGATTTATGTAGAATAAATTGGACTTTCAACATAGGAATATGAATTTGTTGGTATGACGTTAAAGGAAGAATCATATTTTACTCATTTATCTAAAATGAATTATCAAACGATTATATGGTTTAAACAAAATCTATCGTAAAAAAAATACGAAACCGTAAAAAAAATACGAGCATGTATTGATTTGGTTACTGGATTATGATATAAATATAGCACAGGATCGGTGATGACTATGTTAAAGAGATTTGAAGTAGAGAATTTTAAAGGTTTTGATGAAAGAGTTGTACTTGATTTAACTGCTAGAGATTATTCATTTAACTCTATACTTGTAAAAAATGGTATTGTAAACAAAGCAATTATTTATGGTAAAAATGGCATTGGTAAAAGTTCGCTTGGCATTGCATTGTTTGATATAATTGGCCATTTGACAGATAAAGAAAAAATGCCTATTAAATATTTATCTAATTATTTGAATATTGCATCTGAAGCAAAGTTTGCTTCTTTTAAATATTATTTTCAGTTTGATGACGACGTTGTTATATATGAATATCAAAAAAAGAATCAAGATTACTTGCTAAGAGAGAGATTAATGTTTAACGGTAGGCTTGTTGTTGATTATGATTATTTCGATTTGAATAATCAGTATATTGACTCAAGCCTGAAGGGCGATTTAAATATTGATTTGGTTGATAACAAATTATCAGTTATAAAATATATTTACAGAAATAAGCCAAATAATCTAGAATCATTATTGTATAAAATGATGAAATTTTGTGAGAATATGCTATGGTTTAGATGCCTTTCTGATGGAAACAATTATTGTGGCTTTTCAAACGGGGGTTCTTTACTTGTTGATAGATTATATGAAAGTGGTAAAACAAAACAGTTTGAAGAATTTTTAAAGTCAAATGATTTGGATTATACGCTTGGCTTTGAGCCATTTAATGGTAAGCCTGAATTGATGGCCTATTTTGGTTCTAAAGATAAAAAAGCTCCTTTTGTTTCTATTGCTTCAACTGGTACTATGGCATTGTTTTTATATTTTATTTGGAGCATTTCATCATTTAATCAAATTTCATTCTTATTTATCGATGAATTCGATGCGTTTTTTCATTATGAATCAGCACGAGAAATTGTATCTAGATTAAATAAAAATAAACAATTTCAAACAATATTAACTACGCATAATACATATTTGATGCAAAATAAATTAACAAGACCGGATTGTTGTTTTATTATGACCAAAAATAAGGTTACTAATCTTTTTGATTCAACGTCAAAAGAAATTAGAGAAGCTCATAATTTAGAAAAAATGTATATTAATGGTGTTTTCAATGAATAAAAAAGTTTTATTAATTGTTGAAGGGTATATTTCGCATAATCCCACCCAGGTATCTCGGCAATTGTAGGCCACACCAAAAGGGCGAAGCCAATTATGCCGAAGGCTATTTAAAGGCCGATAGGCAAGATATCCTTTAGGATAGCTTTATTAACATTAAGAATATAATTAAGGATGCCAAAAAAATGAAGGAAATGTTATGTCCGTTTTCAAAACCTGACATCCTTAAAATAAATAAAACCAAAAGTTAGGGACTGCAATTTGCAGTCCTTCACCATTTAATGAAATCAATTTGAATTTTACAATTTAAAATGTGTATAACATGTAAATAATTATTTATAAATGTCTATTTTAATTGTATAATCTAATCAACATGGGAGATGATATTATGGACAAACCTAAAACAATTAATGCTTTGATGGTTCATTTGCGTTCGAAAGGGTTAAATATAAGTGGTAGTAAACAGAAACAAATATTAAAAAATATAGGATACTATCATGGATATAAAGGTTATAGATTTGTTGAAAAAGCTTCTAATCCAATCAATTATAGTGATTTCAATGAGGTGAAAACTATATATGATTATGATTCACAATTAAAGGCGTTATTTTATCCTCAAATAATGTTTATTGAAACTGCTTTGAAAAATAGAGTGTTGGATATCGTAGTAAATGATGTGGGTAGCGAAAATTTTATGACGATATTTAATTCTGTGCTAGATGACTATAAAAGATTATCATTAAGTGGCAAAAAATTTAATAGTAGTAATGCTAGACAAGAAGCTCAAAAAAAATATGATAAAGCAGTTAATGATAGAAATAAATTAAGAGATAGTTTTTTGAGAACATCATCTAAAGCTTATAATGATCAAAATAGTATAGCTGTGCATTATCAACAAAAGGACCAAAGTATTCCTATCTGGGGATTGTTTGAGATGATTAGTTTAGGTGACTTTGGATATTTTGTTAAAACTTCAAATTTTAGAATAAGAAAGAAATTTTCTAAAGAATTCGGAATAAATACTATTTATGATACATCAGCAGAAATGCCACATAGAATTATTTTTGCTCTAAAAGATTTGAGAAATGCAATTGCACATAATAATATTATTTTTGATACTAGATTTAAAACTGCTGAAATTAGTGGTGCAGTAAAGACTATGTTATTCAATGAAACCTCGATAAAGGTTGAATTTAAAGAAATATTCGATTATTTGGTACTGATTATTTTTGTGTTAAAGCAACTTGGAACCACTAAAACTGTTATGAAAAAAATAGTTAGTGATTTTAAAGATATAACAGAATTTGTTCGCAATCAATTACCGGTTTCTATATATAACATGTTCACTACAACTAATTTGAGAAGAAAAATATCACAGCTGCAAAATTATATTAAACATTAATTCATATTTTTGGTGTAAAAAGTATAAATTAATGTAACATTTTTTAAAATATGTGATACAATAATAGTGGGAATTGCGGTATGTTTCTCCGGATCATACCTGAAAGAGCTGGATGCGTCTAGCTCTTTTTATTTTTTATTAGTAAATTTAAAATCATGATGGGAATAGTACTATAACTACAAAAATCCTAGGGCTGCCTAGGATAATATATTTAGTTAGAAGTATTATTTCTTTTTCTTTTTATTGTATCCATAAAAGATTCCCAGGTGATTACAAAGTGAAAGAATCTCACATTTAATGCGAGAATTAGTAACTTCCAATAAAACAAAAACAGAGACAAACCCACATTTTATACGA
>NZ_JAXFPY010000118.1:0-9128 GCF_034179385.1 Anaeroplasma sp. | reverse complement strand
AATGGAGGACCCGATCGGATTCGAACCAACGATCAGGCAGTTGCAGTGCCGTGCCTTACCACTTGGCTACGGGTCCATATTCGTGAACGCTTCTATTATACTGAAATGACATACTAATGTCAAACATATTTTTATTGTTTTTCTACTTTTTGGCACTCTACACTTGACAGTGCCAATTTTTAATATTATAATAGAGTTGACTTAGGTGAGAGAGTCAGAAAGGTGTGATGATATATGCAGTATAATAACGAACAAAATGAAAATGAAAATGTACTTGAAAAATATGGAAGAGACATTGTTGCGCTTGCCAGGGAAGGAAAAATTGATCCCGTTATCGGACGTGATGAAGAAATCCGTAGGATCATCAAAATCCTTTCAAGAAAAACAAAAAATAATCCTGTATTAATTGGAGAACCAGGTGTTGGTAAAACAGCAATCATTGAAGGTTTAGCTAGACGTATTGTAGCAAACGATGTTCCTACTACATTAAAAGATAAATCTATCTTTGAACTAGATATGGGAGCTCTTGTTGCAGGTGCTAAATTTAGGGGTGAATTTGAAGAAAGACTTAAGGCGGTATTAAATAAGGTTAAGGAATCCGATGGTAAAATCATTATGTTTATTGATGAAATCCACCTTATTGTTGGCGCTGGTAAGGCAGATGGTGCACTAGATGCATCCAATATGCTAAAGCCAATGCTTGCTAGAGGCGAGCTTCACTGTATTGGTGCTACTACCTTAAAGGAATATAGGGAATATATCGAAAAGGATAGTGCACTTGAGCGTAGATTCCAAAAGGTTTTAGTTTCTGAGCCTACAGTTGAAGATACAATCTCTATATTACGTGGCATTAAGGAAAGATTTGAACTACATCATGGTGTAACCATAATGGATAATGCGATTGTAGCTGCAGCAACACTATCGAATCGTTATATTACCGATAGATTCTTGCCAGATAAGGCTATTGATTTAATTGATGAGGCTTGTGCTTCTTGTCGTATGGAAATCGATTCTAAGCCTACTTCTTTGGATGATGCTGATAGAAAGATTGCCCAATTAAAGATTGAGCAAATGGCACTAAAGAAAGAGTCCGACGACGTTTCTAAGAAGAGATTGGTTGCTATTACGGATGAGCTTTCAAAGCTTGAGAGTGAAGCGAAAGAATTAACTGAAAAATGGCAAAAGGAAAAAGCTGAAATCAGCAAATATAAGGATATTAAAAAGGAACTAGAGGATAAGAAATTTGAACTTGAAAAGGCCTTTAACGAAGGAAATTATAAGAAAGCATCTGAGCTTCAGTATTCTCTAATTCCATCCCTTGAAATGCAAATCAAGGCATATCAAGAAAAATCTAAGGAAGACCATTTACTTTCCGAATCTGTAGATGAGGAGGCTGTAGCTGAGGTTGTTGCTAAATGGACAAATATTCCAATTTCAAAGCTAATGCAAGGTGAAAGAGAAAAGATTTTATCTCTTGCAGAAACACTTAAGGAAAGGGTAATCGGCCAAGATAGTGCAGTTGAATTAATTAGTGATGCTATCATTAGACAGCGTGCCGGAATTAAGGATGAAAATAAGCCTATTGGTTCCTTCTTATTCTTAGGTCCTACTGGAGTTGGTAAAACAGAGCTTGCGAAAGCCTTAGCTGAAGCATTATTTGATTCAGAATCTCATATTGTAAGATTAGATATGAGTGAATATATGGAGCAATACTCTGTATCTAAGCTTATAGGCTCTGCCCCAGGATATGTAGGATATGAGGAGGGAGGACAGCTAACGGAAAAGGTTAGACGTAATCCTTATTCTATCGTATTATTTGATGAAATTGAAAAAGCTCACCATGATGTATTTAATATTCTACTTCAAATCCTTGATGATGGTAGATTAACAGATTCTCAAGGAAGATGCGTAGATTTTAAGAACACAATCATCATTATGACATCAAATATTGGTTCTGATATCCTTCTTTCTCATGATGCAAATAAGGAAGCTATGGTAAATCAATTATTAAAGGAAAACTTTAAGCCAGAATTCTTAAATCGTATCGATGAGATTATCACATTTAATCCTTTAACAAAGGATGTACAATTAAAGATTGTTACAAAGATGCTAAAGAATTTAAATATGAGATTAATTACACAGGGTATCGATATGACTTTTGCAGATTCTTTAAAGCAATATATCCTAGATCAAGCCTTTGATGAGGCATATGGTGCAAGACCAGTAAAAAGATATATTACAAAATACATTGAAACATTTATCGCAGCAAAGATTATCAAGGGTGAAATAAAGCCTAATATTCCATATGTTATGGATGCAGTAAATAACGAAATAAGATTACTTCATAAATAGTACATTGAGCCACTTTTGTGGCTCTTTTCTTTATATAAAAGAAAAAGGGCATGTGCCCTTATCTTAAATACCAATAAATCCTAAAATTGCTAATGCTGCAAATACTACAAATAGTATAGATAATACAAGTAAAGCAGTTTTATTCTTGATTGTAGTTCTAAGCCAAGTCCAACCAAAGACTAAAGCAATTACAGTTAAAACGATGGATGCAATCATTTTAATACTGCCAAAAACTCCTGCTACAGCTGGAATCCAGTGTAAGCACCATGCGATACCTGCAGCAAATAAAATGATGAAGGCTAAGAAGCCTACCCACCAAGCTAATGTATTCTTTTTCATTATAAATTCCTCCTTAATTTCTTTCTATTATACCACTATTTCTTTTCAATGATTCTCATTTTTGCAGAATGTGCTCGATTATTTTCTAAAAGCTCCTCTTCGTTAGCAACAATAGGCTTTTTAGTAATTAGTTCATATGGTGCTTCTATACCAACAATAGGTACTCCTTTTGGAATATCTATGGTACTTCTTTCCTTAAATACTGTTTTACATATTCTATCCTCAAGAGAATGGAAGGTAATCACTACTGCTCTACCTTTAGAATTTAGCATTTCTAATGCATCATTAATAGAAACCTCAAAGACTCGAAGCTCATCGTTAACGGCAATTCTTAAGGCCTGGAAGATCTGTTTTGCAGGATGTCCCTTTTTGGATAATACCTTAGCAGGTAGTGCACTCTTAATTACATCGACTAGCTCAAAGGTAGTATGAATCCTTCTTTTTTCTCTTTCGCGCTCAATCGCTCTTGCGATTTGCTTAGAAAATGGATCCTCACCATATCTTGTAAAGATTCGCATTAAATCATTAAAGCTCCAACTATTCACAATAATTTCAGCAGTCAATTCCTGGCTTTGATTCATTCTCATATCGAGTGGTGCATCATAATTATAGGAAAAGCCTCTTTCTGGTATATCAAATTGGAAGGAGGAAACTCCTAAATCGTATAATATACCATCGATTTTCCATACACCAAGCTTGTTTAATTCACTTTTTATATTTACAAAATTAGATTTAATGAAGGTATAATTCTCCTTAGAAATAGGATCTAATACCTCCTTGCTTCTAGTATAAGCATATTCATCCTGGTCGAAGCAATATAAATGCCCTGTTGTAAGCTTAGATAGTATATGGCTTGAATGTCCACCACCACCTGTAGTAGCATCTACATAGATTCCATTTGGTTTAATATTTAATCCTTCTATTGCTTCATTTAATAAAACACTTTTATGTATATACATAATATCAACTCCTCATTCATTATAAATGAATTCAAGTATAAAATCTATCATATATAGAAAATAGGCTCCCCTGGAGCCTATTTCTATCAGCAATATTTTCTTAAAATGAAATTATTCCTCAACTTTTTCTGCCTTAGGAGCTACAACCTGCTTGCCTTTGTAGAAACCACAGTTTGAACATACTCTATGAGCTAATGTTAATTCACCACAGTTTGGACAAGTGATCATTCCTGGAACATTTAATGCTAAGTGAGAACGTCTTACTCTTTTCTTCATCTTAGAAGTTCTTCTGAAAGGTACTGCCATCTTTTACACCTCCTAGATTAAATCTTTTAATGCTGCGAATGCAGGATTAATATCTGACTTTTCTTCCTCTTTTGGTTCTGGATCAGATTCAAATTCACAAAGAGTATAGCTCATTGGCTTTTCACAAAGAATATTCGTAAGAATTGCTTCCTTTGTGTTTAATGTAATTCCATCGATTAGGAATACATCTTCTAGAGTTTCATCCTTAGTAAAAATCTCTTCTGCCCTAGTATCAATAGGATAGGAAACAGGTTCTAGCGATACAGAATCCTCTAATGTAAGCTCACATACAATATGGAAGCTTATATGGTAGGTATCTATACCTCTTTCCCTAATTGTAGATGTTACATGAACATTAGATACGGATATAATATCCTCAAATCCGTTAAGGACATCGGTTAAATCTATATCCTCCTCTACAGTATATGGGAAGGTAACCTTTCTTAACTGAGCCAGAGTTAACTGCATAAAAATCACCTCAGCATTGTCTATTATAAGTGTATGATAATGAAATGTCAAGAAGAAAATCATTTCCTTTTATTATATAAAAGGGGGATTAATTCTCTACTCAAACTTTAATTCCATATCGACTAAACCTTCATAAAAATCATCCTCATGTGTAACTAAAATTACAGAACCAGGGAATTTATCTATAGCCTCCCAAAGCTCTGCTTTGGATAATACATCTAAATGATTCGTAGGCTCATCAAAAATTAATATATTACTTTTTTTCATTGTCATTAGGGCAAGCCTTACCTTAGTTTGCTGCCCACCAGAAAGCTGACACATTGGCTTTACGGCGAGGTCCCCCTTAATTCCAACAGAGGCAAGCACACTTCTTAATTCTCCATCGGTCTTTAAATGATAATAATATCTTAAATATTCTATTGGAGTTGTCAGGGCATCATATACTTCCTCTTGGGCAAAATAGTTTAAATCACCACTAGGATTCCATACGTATTTGCCTTTAAGGGGTGGAATAAGTCCCATAATCGTTTTTAAAATCGTAGATTTACCTACACCATTATGGCCTAAAATTGCAATCTTTTGGTTTTGCTTCATCAAAAACTCTAAGTCCTCTAAGACTACCTTATCCTTATAACCTACGGTAAGGTGATCTAGCTTTAATACCTCTTGACCTAACCCTTTAGAGAATGGGAAGGTAATATGCATAGGCTCATGGTTCATAGGCTTTTCTAAAACCTGAATCTTTTCAAGCATTTTTCTTCTGGATTGTGCACGTGCTGTAGTTGTTGCACGAACAATATTCTTTTGAATAAATTCCTGTGTTCTTTTTATAAAGGCCTGTTGGTTTATATAGGCTTGCTTATATTGCTCTTCTCTTAAATCCTTTTCCTTAAGATATAATTCGTAAGGCATATTATACCTGACCATATTCTTATTTGATAGATTATATACAACCTCACCAATCGCCTTTAAGAAGCCCTCATCGTGAGAAATGACAACAAAAGCCTTTGGAAAGCTCTTTAAATAATCCCCAAGCCATTCGATATGTGCTACATCTAAGAAATTGGTAGGCTCATCCATTAATAGTACATCTGGCGCTTCAAGCAAAAGCTTAGCTAAATATACCTTAGCACGCTGTCCACCAGATAGCTTAGATAATTCTGTATCTAGTCCATATTCTCGAATCCCTAAGCCATTGATCATATTTCCCATTGTAGAATTCATTGCATAAAAGTTTTCTTTATCTAGCTCATCTTGAATGGCTTGTGCATAGTTCAAATATTTCTCATATTCATATTCTTCGCATGTAGCAAGCTTATCATAATAGGAATTCATTAATTTTTCCTTTTCCATTAAAGGCTTAAATACATCGCTAATATAATCTATGATAGATATATCCTGCTTTACCTTTAATTGCTGGTCTAAATAAGCATAGGTAATGCCATTCATCCATGTAATTTTACCAGCATCAGGAATTAAGTTTTTTGCAATCAAATTCATGAATGTGGATTTACCACACCCATTGTCACCAACTAATACAATATGATCCTTTTGAAGGATTCTAAAGGATACATCGTTAAAAAGATTATTATCTGTATATTTAAATTTAAGGCCTTCTACTTCAAGTAATCCTCCCATAGAATCATCTCCTTTTTGAAAAAAGGCCTAAGGGATTATCTTAGGCCATAATTTTACTTCTTTTCTTCGTTAAATTTAACCATCATATTTAAGAATTCTTCTTTAGAAACAGTTACCTGTTCCTTCTTTCCATATTCTCTATATGTAATAGTACCATCCTTAACCTCATTATCACCAATAACTAACTGATATGGGATCTTCTTCATCTGAGCTTCACGAATCTTGTATCCAAGCTTTTCTTCTCTATCGTCCATTTTTACACGAATTCTCTTTTGCTTTAGCATAGATACAATTTCATTAGAATAATCTAGATGGAATTGATTGTTCACAGGAATAACCATTACCTGTACTGGAGCTAGCCATACAGGAAGTACACCCTTAGTTTCTTCAAGTAGGAAGGCAACAAATCGATCCATAGAGCCTAGGATTGCTCTATGAATAACTACAGGTCTTACCTTTTGGTTATTTTGATCGACATAGGTTAATTCAAATCTTTCTGGTAGCTGATAATCTAGCTGAATCGTAGATAAGGTTACATCATGACCGATTGCGCTTCGAACCTGTACATCAAGCTTAGGTCCATAGAATGCAGCCTCACCTAAAGCCTCATAATAATCGACACCTAATTCCTTTAAAACCTCACGAAGTTCGTTTTCGCTTCTTTCCCATAATTCATCATTGCCGAAATATTTCTCTGTATTTTCCTTATCACGTAAGGATAGACGGAATTTATAATTCTCGAATCCAAAATCCTTATAAACGTCTAAAATTAGCTTTGTAACAGCCTTGAATTCCTGTGCAATTTGATCTGGGCGGCAAAAAATATGAGAATCGTTTTGAGAGAACGCTCTTGTTCTTTCAATGCCAGTTAACGCGCCAGATGCCTCATATCTAAAGTCATTTGCAATTTCAGCAATTCTTACAGGTAAATCTCTATAGGAATGTGGCTTTGATCTAAACATTACCATGTGATGAGGACAGTTCATAGGTCTTAATACATATGCCTCATCATCAAGTTCCATTGCAGGGAACATATCATCCTTGTAATGAGCCCAGTGACCAGATGTCTTATATAATTCAACATTACCTAAGGATGGAGTCATAACATGCTGGTATCCTAAATCATATTCCTTATCCATGATGTAATCGGATAATAGTCTTCTTACGATAAATCCATTAGGTAGCCACATAGGAAGTCCTCTACCTACTAAATCATCAAACATAAAGATTTGCATATCACGACCAAGCTTTCTATGGTCACGCTGCTTTCTATCCTCTAGTACCTCTAAATGATGCGCTAAGGCCTCAGGAGTTGCCCAGCAAGTACCATAAACTCTAGTTAATACATCATTCTTAGAGTCGCCTCTCCAGTATGCACCTGCAACACTTAAAAGTTTAAAATTCTTAATTAAGCCTGTTGATATTACATGAGGTCCACGGCATACATCACTATATTCACCCTGCTCATAAATACCAACCATGTCATCACTTATGGCATCAATTAATTCTATTTTATATTTATCGCTTGCAAATTTAGCCTTTGCATCTGCCTTAGATAGCATATAATGCTTAATAGGTAAATTTTCCTTAACGATTTTTTGCATTTCCTTTTCAATCTTAGGTAAATCTTCATTTGTGATTACCTCAGGAATTGCAAAATCATAGTAGAATCCTTCTTCGATTGAAGGACCTACACCAAATCTTGTACCAGGGTATAGACGAGCCATTGCCTGAGCCATTAAGTGAGCACAGGAGTGATTGATAACCTCAAATGCTCTTTCATCATCGAAGGTTACTAAATCAAGCTTTCCATCCTCCACAAGTGGCATCTTTAAATCTACAAGACGTCCATTGAATTCTGCAACACAGCATTTCTTTGCAAGGCTTGGGGATAATTCCTTTGCTACTTCAATAATTAGCTTACCCTCTAAAACCTCAAGTACACTTTCATCCTTTAAAGTAATTTTTAACATAATATCTTCCTCCAATAAAAAAATCCTTAAGAATAATATCTTAAGGACGTATAATCGCGGTACCACCTTAGCTTCCAGATTAAAATAATCTGACACTCAATTCACCTTTAACGCAGGAATACGGAATGACATTTCCTTCATTCATCTCCAAGGTAGTAATATAAAGATTTTCTTTGGCATTTTCACCAGCTAGCCATCTCTTATGAAGAAAATTTTCTTTATATCTTGTCCTCTTCATTGATAAAATAATTATACTCGATTGTATTTCCTAAATCAACAGAATTCTTAAATTGTATTTAAAATTTGAAAATGGAGATTATATAAATCTCCAATTATCTATTATAAAATGTTGAATCATCCATATTTAATACTTCTGCTAGAGAAGTTAATCTAGAAAGAATTCTATCCGCCTTAAGCTTTGATGATGCAGAATCATCGATAGCTAAATGCTTTTTCAAATCATTAGGATTCAGATTTGATGAAAAATAGATAGGCTTCTTCGCCATCATACGGTAATTAATGATAGGACCTAATATTTCATCTCTTAACCATGGTGTCATATTTTCACTACCTAAATCATCAAGCATTAATACCTCAATATCCTTAAGCATATTGATTAGCTCTTCAAATCTATTTGTTCCTATAGCACCCTTTAAATCTAAAACCAAATCAGGGAAATAGATCAGTAAGGAAGGCACATTTCTTTTCGAAAGCTCATTTGCAATAACAGCTAACGCATAGGTTTTGCCTCTAGAGAAAGAACCATAAAGTAGTAATCCTTTATCGAAGGATTCCCCATTCTTTTTTAATCCATATTCTGTAATATGGGCAAAAATCTTCTTTCTAGATTCCGAATTTGTATCGAAGGATTCAAGCTTTGCATCTAATATGCCATCAGGCAAATACAAGGTTTTTATTAAAGAGTTTCTCTTTTGTCTTTCTACTCTTTGATATTTGCATTCTTCTATTGAGAATTCATCAAATTCGTTTACTGAAAGGCAATATCCTTTCTCATTGTTTTTGCAATAATCTAAGCCCTTGCATCTTGCGCAATGTCTTCTTTCCTCATACATTAAGGCAAAATCATTGACAT
>NZ_JAXFPY010000110.1:0-11451 GCF_034179385.1 Anaeroplasma sp. | reverse complement strand
AATAGTAACAGTACAGGATGCTATACCAGATAGTGCATTTTATAATTGTGATTTGATTGAAAAGATAGAAATACCAGAAACAGTAACCAGTATAGGTTCTTATGCATTTTACAATTGTTCAAAACTTAACCAATTAAATAGTACTACGATAGGAGAGGCAATTCTCCCAACAGGAGTAACAAATATAAAGTCATATGTTTTCTATTCTTGTAGTGAAATCGAAAAGGTTAAATTTGGAGATGTGACCTATATAGGCTCTTATGCATTCTATAATTGTGTAAACATAGAATATTTCTATGGTGATACACAATATAAATTAGAATTACCTGAATGTTGTACATCGATTAGTGATTATGCATTCTATAATTTAAAACTTATGACTGAGGTTGTGGTACCTGATAGGGTAACAGAGATAGGAAAGTTTGCTTTTTATGGTATGAATATTTTAGAAAGCATAACTATACCATTTATAGGAAGAAATTTGACTACAACAAATAGAATAGAATCTGTATTTGGATATATATTTGGATATATAGATGTTGGTAGTAGTAGTTATAAAACTTCAGATAGTGATTCTACATATCAAGGATATTACGCAAGTGCTCCAAATCATTTTTATTGCTATTACATTCCAAAGAGTTTGAGAAATGTATCAGTAACAGTACAGGATACTATACCAGATTATGCATTTTATAATTGTGATTTGATTGAACAAATATATCTTGTGGATTGTATTGAAAGTGTTGGAACAAATGCGTTCTATAACTGTAATGCAACGATTAACTATACTATCACCCCAACTAAGAGTAGTGTATGGGATGGAATACATATTGCAGATGCTTATCATGGTGGTACTGGAACAGAATCTGATCCATATCAAATTTTTAAACCAAAAGAATTTGTGTATTTTATAAATCAGGTGAATTCTGGAGTTGATTATTCTAATGTGTATTTTATGGTAACATCAGATTTAGATTTTGGAAGTAAACAGATTGATTTAATTGCATCAACGGAAGAAAAAGCATTTAATGGTATTTTAGATGGAAACAAACATGAGATTAGAAACTATGTTTTGAATGCTACATATAATACATTTAATGGATTATTTGGTTATGTTTCAGGAACAATAAAAAATATTGGTTTTAAAAACAACTTAACAATTTCTACTACATCAACAGATGATATATATAATGGAATGATTGTTGGAAAACTTTCTGGAAGATTAGAGAATGTTTATGCAACTGGAACTCTTAATGTTTCAACTAGCAAATTAGGATATACTGGTGGATTGGTAGGCTATAATGAAGGCGTAATATTAAACTGTTATTCTGATATAGAAATAAATGATACTAGTAGTGAAAATAAAGCATATGCTGCAGGATTAGTAGGTTATAATGCTGGAACAATTAGTGGATCAATTGCTTATGGAAATGTAAGTGCGAAAGGCTACGTTGAGAAGTTTAGTTATGCTAGTGGACTGGTTGCGTTTGATAATGAAGGCACTGTTTTAAATTCATTTAGATATGAAGGCCAAAAAATAATGAATTTTGATGTTGAATCAGAGTCTTACAACTCACAAGGAGAATCTAGTTCATTAGAAGAAATAATGTCATATTGTAGCGAAAATTGGGATAATACAATTTGGAAATTTGATAGTACACGTCCTTTTTTCCTATAAAAAGTAAATAATGGCTAAGCGATTTGCTTAGCCATTATTTACTTTAATAGTTTAATTAAATTTTTATTTTTATACAAGAAACCTTCATTTTCAAGTCGAGTAAGTGTCCTTGAAACAGTCTCTCTAGGGAGATTGATTTCCTTCGCTAAGGAGGCAACAGATTCAAGGATGCATGTTGAATTGGTAGCATAGTTTTCTAAATAATAAATAACTCTATTTAATGCATTTTTATGGGATAATAGCTTAACCTGTTGCTTGATCTCATAGGTCTCTTTGGAAATAAAGGATATATATGCTTCTAAGAATTCTTTATTCTTATGCATTAAATCTAGCATCATTTCTTTGGATATTTTTATTAATGCCACATTGCCTTTGGCAATTACATCACCTAAGTATTTTCCATTTTCTTGGAAAATTAAGAATTCACCAAAAAAATTATGCTTTACAAGTAAGCTAATAACCTCAATGGATCCACTATAGGATAATGTGTTGATTTCAACTTCACCATCTAAGATATAGCAAATGTCTTTGCATAGACTTCCTTCATTAAAAATAATATCCTTATTCTTATAGAATAATGGAGTAATTTCCTTATCCTTTATAAGTTTTTGAAATGTGGCAAAAATAACTTCATTATAATTCATAAAAGCCTCCATGTGTGACAAATATCACACTATTTTTATTATAAATTGTGTATAATGAAAAAGCAATAAAAAAAGGAGATTTTAAAATGAAAAGAATTGGAATATTATTTGGATTAGCAGCTATCGGCTTACTTGCTTCTTGTGGTAATGAAGCAAATACAACTACAGAAAAGAAGGATGAAACTACAACAGTTTCTACAACTATAGAAACAACAACAGTAGTACCTACAACAACAGTAGATGACACACCTGTATCTATCATTTGTCCATCAGGTACTCCTGCACTAGGCTTAGCAAATTATTACGACAGCGTAGATGGTGCATCCTTTGAAATCGTAAATGGTGCGGAACAGCTTGTTGCTGCATTTGGTACAAAGAGCCATGATGTTATTGTTGCACCGGTAAACTTGGGTGCAAAATTCTATAATACAAATGAAGATTATGTATTAGCTAAAACATTCGTATGGGGTAATTTATTCTTAGCTTCTAAGGCTACCTTAACTTCATTTGAGGATATTGACAATAAAAAACTTGTTGTATTTGGTAAGAATTCTACACCAGATATTCTTACTAAAATATTAATTAAGGAAAAGAATTTAAATGTTGAGATTGAATATGTAGATGATGTTGCATCTGCGAATTCACTTCTTGTTGCAGGTACTGCAGAATATGTTATTACTGCAGAACCAGCAATTTCTAAAATTAAGGATGCAAAGGGCATTAATGTAATTGATTTACAGGATGAATATAAGAAAGTAACTGGTAAGGATTCTTATCCTCAGGCTGGTATTTTCATTAAAAAAGAAGCAAAAGAGGATAGTAAGGTATTAAATGCAGTTGATGCTTTAGTAAATAGTGTTAAGGATGCAGTAGAAAACCCTGCGGATACTGCTTTGAAGGCAGTTGCTATGCACAAATCCTTTGAGACTTTAGGTGAGGCTGTATTAACTAAGGCAATTCCTAATTGTCATTTCATTGTTATGGATCATGATAAAGAATCTGAAGCTGTAAATAAGTACCTACAGTATATGATTGATTTAGGATTTGGAAAACAGGCTGGAGATAAGCTTCCAAATGAAGAATTCTTCCTATAAGCATATTGGAATATCTGTATCTGTCATTATTTTACTCATCATTATTTATCAAATATTTACTATCCTGAATCAAGATGACATCTTTTTCCCTGGAATTAATGATATTTTCGCTAAATTAGGCGAAATTATAGGCTCAAAGGATGCAGTATTATTACTTACTTTGCTCGGTAAAATTCTAATCGTTTTAGTTGCGTCCTTCCTAATTAGTCTATTTATTCATTTTATAAATTATGTGTTTAAATACAATGTGGATATTGTGAATCCGATTATGTTTATTATTAAGGCATGTCCATTCGCAATTGTATCGGTTTATTTATACATATTATTATTCAAAAATAAAGAAATTATACCCTATATTGTATGCTTTTTAGTCGTATTTCCTGTAGTATATGAAGGAGTTAAGCAAGCCCTATCCATAGATAAGGATATCGTATCCGAATTATCCTTATTACCTGGTCCAAGATATATGAAATATACTAGAATCTATGTACCACTTGCAATATCCCCTATGCTGATTACCTTACTTCAGGGTATAAGCTTAGGTGTAAAGGTAATGGTTATGGCAGAATATATTTGTAGCTTGAATAATTCTATAGGCTTAATCATTAATAATGCGAAGCTTGAGCTTGATTTTTCAACGATTCTAGCTTGGCTAATACTACTTGTAGTTCTAATTATTATCTTTGATGTAGGCATTAATTTACTAAAGAAGAAGATGGATTCTTTAAAATAGTAATATTGAATATATGTCGTATGGCATCAGCATTTTGCTGATGCTTTTTATATATAAACTAAATTTATAAACATGGCAAATGTTATAAAGATAATTTATATAAATTCTTTGCTAAAACTTATAAAAGTTTAATTTTTGTTTTTTGCTTTCAATTTATCTTAAGTGTGGTATAATGAATATGTTTGAGATAAAAAAAGATAGAAGAGTAAATTAAGGAGAAAAATTTAACATGAGTGAAGTTAAACGTTTCGAATACAATTGGGCTGGTCGTCCACTTGTTATTGAAATCGGAGAAGTGGCAAAACAGGCAAATGGTGCATGCTTAGTTAAGTATGGCGATTCAACAGTTTTATCCTGTGCTGTATCTAATAATGTTGCATCCACTGCTGACTTCTTCCCATTAATGGTTTTATACCAGGAAAAATTATATGCTGCAGGAAAGATTCCTGGAGGATTCTTAAGAAGAGAAGGTCGTGCAACTGAGCATGAAACATTAGTTTCTAGATTGATTGACCGTCCTATTCGTCCATTATTCGCAGAAGGATTTAATAATGAGGTTCAAGTAATTAATACAGTATTATCTAGTGATCCTGATTGCACAACTGCAATGGCAGCTATGCTAGGTTCATCGATTGCATTAATGATTTCTGATATCCCATTTGAAGGACCTATCGCTGGTGTAGTTGTTGGTAAGGTTAATGGTGAATTAATCATCAACCCAACTCCAGAGCAGCTAGAGGTTTCTGAAATTAATTTAACTGTTGCAGGTACACATACTGCAATTAACATGGTTGAGGCTGGTGCTAGATTCGTATCTGAAGATGATATGTGGGAGGCACTTAAGTTTGGTCATGCGGAAATTCAAAGATTATGTGAATTCGAGCAGGAGATTGTTAAGGAATGTGGTAAGGAAAAGTATGTTCCTACATTATTCCAAGTAGATCCTGAAATCGAAGCACAGGTTAAGGCTTATGCTGAGGAGAATATGATTAAGGCTATCCGTGTTGAGGATAAGCTTGAAAGATATGCTGCCATCGACAAGGTTAATGAAGATACATTGGAGGAATTTGGCAAGAAGGTATTCGTTAAGGACTTAGGTGATATTAAGGTTGAGGATACTGAGGCTAAGGCATTATATTTAAAGAATGTACAATATACCCTTGATGAAATCTTACACGGTGAAGTAAGAAGAATGATTGCTGTGGATAAGATTAGACCTGATGGAAGAGCTGTTGATGAGATTCGTCCATTATCCTCTAGAGTAGATGTATTACCTAGAGTTCATGGTAGTGCATTATTCACAAGAGGTCAGACGCAGTCCTTAGGTACTGTAACCTTAGGATCATTAAATGACAATCAAATTATTGATGGCTTATCGGATGAATCCTATAAGAGATTTATGCTACACTACAATTTCCCACAGTTCTCTGTAGGTGAAACTGGTAGATATGGTGCTCCAGGTAGAAGAGAAATCGGTCATGGTGCACTTGGTGAGCGTGCATTATCCTATGTTATTCCATCCGAGGATGAATTCCCATATACCATCCGTGTTGTATCTGAGATTTTAGAATCGAATGGTTCATCTAGCCAGGCTACAATTTGTTCTGGTACATTAGCTTTAATGGCTGCAGGTGTTCCTATTAAGGCTCCTGTTGCAGGTATTGCTATGGGCTTAATTATGACAGATGATGAGCATTATACTGTATTAACGGATATCCAGGGTATGGAGGATCACCTAGGTGATATGGACTTCAAGGTAGCTGGTACTCGTGATGGTATTACTGCTTTACAGATGGATATTAAGATTAAGGGTATCACATACCAGATTTTAAAGGAAGCATTAGCACAGGCTAAGAAGGGTAGACTTGAAATTCTAGACCACATGGCAACAACCATTGCTTCCGTTCGTCCTGAATTATCTCCATATGCACCAAAGGTTGTTATGGCAAGAATTAATCCAGATAAGATTAAGGATGTTATTGGTTCTGGTGGAAAGACAATCAACGCTACAATCGAAAAATTCGATAATGTTAAGATTGATCTTGAGCAGGATGGTAGATTATTCGTAATGCACAGCAATATGGAAACCGCTAAGGCTTGCTTAGAATATATAAAGAATTCTATTCGTGAGGCTGAGGTTGGTAAAATCTACACAGCTAAGGTTACTCGTATTGAAAAGTATGGTATTTTCTGCCAGCTATGGGAAGGTGCTGAAGGCTTATGTCATATTTCTAAGCTAGCACTTGAAAGAGTTGAAAAGCCAGAGGATGTTGTTTCTGTTGGTGATGAAATCATCGTTAAGTGTATTGGTGTTAATGAGAAGGGTCAAATTGATCTATCTCGTAAGGATGCACTTAAGGATGCTCAAAAGAGATTCGCTAAGAAGGAAGAAGAATAAGATTATGCGATGTGGCAAATGGCCACGTCGTTTTTCTTTACAAATCTTTAAAGAATTGTACAATAGAATAAGAGGAGGGATAATATGTCCAAAAAGAAGATTATATTTAATGTGATATTCTTTATCGTTGTTACAGGACTAACCATATTTTATTTAATCTCCTCAAATGTGATTACTAGTATTAAGGAAATTGGTAAGGTTCATTGGTGGGGATTTATATTAATTGTTGGAATCTTATTTTCCTATGTTAGCCTGGATTGCTTCATCATTTATAGAAATATGAAGCAAATAAAGCCTGAATCGAATTATGGGCAAGCTTATGGCTTATATTTCATGGGGAATTTAGGCTCTAATGTAACTCCATGGAAGAGTGCTCATTTTCCAATGATTGGATATTATTTAAAGAAAAAAGGATTTAATACAGAAGAAAATATATCTGTCATGGCAACGAACCAAATGATATATTCAACGATATTACCTGTTTTATATACCATTTTCTTTATATATTCTATAATAAGGAATCAAACTCTAATGGTTGGAGATTTAAATGTTCCTTTATTTATCTTTTGCTTAGTAGGTATTATAACGAATGTTGGTTATTTTACTGCCTTAATGCTTATGATGTATAATTTAAGATTTCAAGCATTTATATTAAAAATAGAGGTAAAGATATTAAAGAAATTCAAAAAGGAATTTGATCCAAATTCTTTTACTGTTGAAAAACAAAAAAAGATGGAAATCTATAAAATTAGCGCGAATCGAATGTGGTCTAATTTTAAATATAATATTCCATCCTATATAGCTTATGTTTTGTTTATGCTATTGTCCTTTGGACTTCCTTATATTATTTATTTAGTCATTACCCAAAATGGCTTTAAAATAGAAGAATATATGTATTGCTTCTTACTTTGTCAAGCATCAAGCTATGTAACAAATATTATTCCATCTCCTGGTGGAATTGGAACGGCAGAATTTTCCTTTTTAACTGTGTTTCAAGCCTTCATGGGAGATGCTGTAAATTTAGCTGTAATCTTATATAGGTCAACAACCTTCCTGTTCTTAGTTCTTATTGACTTTATTTTCTTTACAATATTCTTAATGAAGAATACTTTGGAAAGAAAAAAAGAAATAGATGGAAAGAATTTAAATAATAGTTTTAAAAATGAATGATTTTGTGGTATAAAATAATACTTGGAGGATTATGAAAATGAGTAATTTTAAAATGAATACAAAATGTGTACAATCTGGATATAGACCTGGTAATGGTGAACCAAGACAGGTACCTATTATTCAGTCAACTACCTTTAAATATAATACGAGCGAGGATATGGGTAAATTATTCGATTTAGAAGCCGAAGGATACTTCTATACAAGACTTCAAAACCCAACGAATGATTATGTCGCAGCTAAAATTTGTGATATGGAGGGTGGTACTGCTGCAATGCTTACATCCTCAGGTCAGGCTGCAAATTTCTTCGCATTATTCAATATTTGTGAATGTGGATCTCATATTGTTGCATCCTCATCGATTTATGGTGGTACATTCAATTTAATTGCGGTAACTATGAAGAAGATGGGTATCGATGTAACCTTTGTTTCTCCTGATGCAACAGAAGAAGAAATTGATGCCGCATTTAAGGAAAATACAAGAGCTTGCTTCGGTGAGACCATCGCAAACCCAGCATTAACTGTATTTGATATTGAAAAGTGGGCTAAGATTGCACATAAGCATGGTGTACCTCTAATTGTAGATAATACCTTCCCAACTCCAGTAAACTGTAGACCAATTGAGTGGGGTGCAGATATTGTAACCCATTCAACAACAAAATATATGGATGGTCATGGTGCTGGTGTAGGTGGTGCTATCGTTGATTCTGGTAAATTTGATTGGATGGCACATAAGGATAAATTCCCAGGCCTTTGTACTCCAGATGAGTCCTACCATGGAATTACCTATGCAGAAAAATTTGGTAATGCAGGTGCATTTATTACAAAATGTACTGCACAATTAATGAGAGATTTTGGTTCTATTCAATCTCCACAGAATGCTTATTTATTAAATTTAGGATTAGAATCCTTACATGTACGTATTGCACGTCATGTAGAAAATGCACAGGCTGTTGCTGAATTCCTAGAAGCAAATCCAAAGGTTGAATATGTAAATTATTCTGGATTAAAATCCAATAAGTATTATAAGCTTGCACAAAAATATCTACCTAAGGGCGGATGTGGTGTTGTATCCTTTGAGCTTAAGGGTGGAAGAAGTGCGGCAAGCCAGTTCATGTCTCAACTTAAGCTAATTGCAATTGAGACACATGTTGCTGATGCTAGAAGCTGCTGTTTAAATCCAGCATCCTCTACACACCGTCAATTGACCGATGAGCAATTAAAGGAAGCAGGTATTCCTGCAGGTTTAGTACGCTTATCCTGTGGTATTGAGGATAAGGAAGATTTAATTAAGGATATTAAACAGGCTTTAGATTCTATTAAGGATTAATTTATTATTTTTGATTAAGAGAGAACCATTTCTCTCTTTTTTGTTGCATATTTTTTGGGGGAGGATATAATTAAATTGGAAGGTGGTGGATTTTAAATTGAATACTATATTGAAAAGAAGTATGTTTTTTCTTGTTTTGTTTTTAAATTTGACATTGCTTTTTTCTATAAGTGGCTATGCACATTCTATTTCAACGGATTATTGTTTAGATTCTATGACTGTTTCTAACGATAATAGAAATATTTTTAATTTAAAATCAAATGAGTTACATTTGAATACTTCAACTACTGGTTATTTTCATAATCCATATGCCAAAACATATTTTTTGTTTGATTCAAGCGAAAGACAATTTATCAAATTAAATTATTCTGGCCCAATGTCAAAACTAAAGATTTATAATTTCTATTACTATAATTCTAACGATTATTTATTTTATTCATCACAAATTTCTTATGATCAAGATATCATTTATTGCGATGCGTTTCAAATCTATGTTCTAGAATTTGAAAGTAACACTTATAATACTGGTTCATTTACTTTATTACCGCAAAAGGTAACAAGCACCAATCTTACAACGCATGAAAAGTATTTCATGCATATAGAATATGATACCTCATCAACCTTTGGATATAGATATGATGTAGAATATAAGAACTTGGATTTAAATAATGCAACATCTACAACTGAATTTATTAATCTAGAAGGTGGAGTTACAAGTTATTTAGATTTAATTACAGATACATTAAATTTTGGACTATCTAATGATTCAAGACGATTGGTTTCAAATCCTAGTGAGCTTCAATATAGTGCAATAGCTTATGCAAATACGTCTTGTAGATATGTTGATTCTTCAAATTCAGTTATACATTCCTATAGAGGTACAGGTACATTTGTGGATGAAACAACTGTTTTATCTTGTGCTCATTTATTTTATAACCAAATAAATAATCCAGCTGATTATTATAATGGCAATACAGCTATACCACATAATGCAGATTTTTATCCTGGTGCAAATTCATATTACAATTCTTCAAACTGGCATCAAAATTTTGGAATCTATAAAGGAACAGATACATATTTACCTGTTTCATATATTTTATTCGATGATTCTAAAATGTTGCAATTCGGATTTGATTGGTCTATTACGTTAACAAATAATGATATCGATGGTATTTATGAACATTCATATATGAAAATGTATTATTTTACGAGCAATACACATTATCAAGCTCAATCTGCAGGATATCCGGCATTGGTGAATTGTCCAGCAAACGATATTGGAAAATATGATCATACGATGTGGGCATCATATCCATTATTTAATACAGTAAATACTTCCTCTGAATCAAATAATGTTTTAACTTCAACGGATATTATTTCTACAGGTGGGAATAGTGGTGGTCCTGTTTATGTGTATATAACAACGGTTTATGAAGGGCAAGTGATTCGTTTTGCTTCCATATTGGGCATATTAGATGGAAGATTTTTAGAATATCCATCAGGAATTATTTGTCGAATGCGTCCAGTAATTATAAATTTATATAGAGAGGTGATTTAAAATATGAAAAATAAATTATATGCTATTTTAGGATTATTAACTGTATTTTTCACTTGCTCTTGTACGAGTGTATTTGCAAATAATAATACGAATGATACGAATGATACGAATGTATCAGATGTATATGAGGAATATGTAACTACGGATATGAAAGTTTCCTTTAAATATACAGAATTTGGTTATGATCAAGTGGAGATAGATGAGAATGGAAAAACAAAGTCGTTCAATTTTGTAGTTATGGGTGGCGCATATTTATATTGCTTAGATTCAAAATATATATTCATGAATTGCCCGGTTCAATTCGCTGATGGTGATACAGTAAGATTAACATATAAAAAAGATTATGTTTTTAAAAATCATCTTATACCAGAGGATTTTGTAAAAATCGAAAGAATAGATACAGCATCTATAACTAAAGTAGAAGATGACTTAATCATTAGAGATGATAATGGTACAATTAAAGACATTAATGTGGATTATAAAAAAGAGAATAGGATTGCCTATGAATCAATAAGTAATTGCGTTAAGTTTGAAGATTATTCCTATTCTGGAGATATTTATATGTCCGTTTCTTCGGATTCTAAAGGAGAGGCACATTGCATTTTCTATTCGTTTCATCCTCATCAAAGTTAAGTATATACAAAAAGAACTATAGAATAAGGTAAAAAATATGCTAGATAATAATCCTTTTAAGGATATATTAGAGTGCTCTATGGGTAGCGAAAAGAAAGCTTAGTGTTAAGAAAATTAGAATTTAGCATATGAGCTTCAATAATAAATTATAATTTAAGAAATAGGGTAGAGGAAAGAAAATAGTCTTTGCCCCTCCCATTGCACCGTACGTACGGG
>NZ_JAXFPY010000084.1:0-2358 GCF_034179385.1 Anaeroplasma sp. | reverse complement strand
GCAGCTATCCTAGAAGGCAAAAAAAGGCTATTTATCATAGCCTGTACCTACTTCCTATGTGGTTTTATGGATGTAGGTGCCTATTCCCTAAGAGGAATTGGATATTCTACTTCTCCTGCCATTATATCCCTAATTGGAGCTTGCCTATTAAGAATTGTATGGATATATACCTTCTTCCAGTGGGATTCCTTACATAATCTATCTGGATTAATGATCAGTTATCCTATAAGCTGGATATTAACTTTAATGGTTCATTTTACATTATTTATTATTTTATTTAAACGATTGAAATTAAAAGAATGTATAACTAGTGATTCATGTGAAGCTTAATTGCTTCACTTTTTTATATATAAAATTATATAAAAAAAGGAGTGTAAAAACCTAGGTTTTAAATTTGAAATCATTACCTAGGTTTACAGCCTTTTTATTCTCATGTTTATTTTCTTCTAGAGAATAACAATATTTTCACTTATGCTTTTCAATAAAAATTAATTATCAAGTTTCATCATATAGTTTTTCTCATTATAAGAAGACTTATCTTCCACTTTTAATTTATCCTTTGTGATATAAAACCTTTATTTACAATAAAACACACACATTAAATTGCCTTTTTATAAATCAAAACCTTTTATTAAAGATGAAACACACAATTTTATCGATAAATTTTCTTCACTTAAAGAAATACTATATGAACTTTTAATCTCTCCTATACTACTTGTATAATAAACCTGATGGTCATTTTCTAAAAGTTCTTCTACATAAATATCTTTAAAAACCCCTTCTTCTATAGGAAAGTCAAAAAAGAATTCTTCTCCAAATTCTGATATAACCCAACGTTTTGAATAAGAACCCTTGGTCGGGTTATATATTAATAATACTATTTTAAATGATTCACCTATACTCAACCTATGGAATATTAGGAAAAATATTCTTTTCCATTCCTATAATTCCATCTCCCGCAGCAACGAATTCACTTCTATGGCGACATAATTTTTATCGATATCAAACTCATATCTACTTCCTATATTTCCAATGATATTATCAAAATACAAAGGATTATTCCCGTATGTTTCATCATCCTTATATAAATCCCTTAAAACGCCTTCCACTATAGAAAAATCATAAAAGTGTTCTTTCCCAAATTCTGTCAAAATGATGTCATATTTTTCTATATAATCATATTTTATCTCCAATTTATCATAGTTAATATGCATTTGAGATGAAAACAAACAAAAAGATTCATATACAGTGTAACTTAAATAAATACTTTTATCATCATCAATATAGCTCAACGAATAAAAATGATCTTTCTTTTTAACGTCAAATGGTAATTTGATTAAACCACATTTTTCAAATTCCTCTTGGAAATAGCTTGAAAATATAGGGAAATAAATAGTTTCAAAATCTTGGATGGATATATTCCAATTTGCACCTTTGCAATAGTTTTCATTTTTTCTGTTTTCCCAAGAAACCCCTATATATAGTAAAGCAAGAACAATAATTCCGCCGAGAGTGATTACCAATAAAACGAACAAAGGGATTAGACAAAATAAAATTTTTTCTTAAATAACAATCTTCTATTCATACCCAAACTTCCTTTACCAAATAAACAAATTACCAAGAGCTCTAAAGAAATATGAAGAAAAATCCTGGGTTTCCTCAAAATCCGCTTTTTTAAAATGATATTTAAAAGAAGTTTGGTCATTTTCGTCCTGTAGACTAAATATGAAATATCCTCTTTTGTGATACTCCCATTCTCTTAGCATTTCTCCTTCTGTCCAATTCTCTCTAAGGGTAGAATTATTTTCTCTCAAATATCTTATATATGACATTGCATCTTCCCTTGTCATACTATATGTTTCATCAACATTTCCAAAATTTTTAGCTTCAGCTGTACTATTGGAGACATATGTTTCTGTTTCAATTACGGTTGCAAGTTCTACTCCGACCACACCTCCAACGATTGCACCAGTTACAGTGCCAGGAACTCCTCCTGCTACAAACCCAACAACTCCACAAACGACAACACCAACAATCGCGCCAACAATTTTTCAAAAGTTTTCCCACCAATTTCCCTCTTCATCTATCATATTTACTGGATCATTACCACAATACGCATATAGATTTAATCCAATAATACTCGATGAATCTAGGTATTCTATAGAATCTGGTGTAATAAATATTAATAATACAGGATTATAAAATCTACTCTTTAGATAATATAATTCTATATCCGTATCATAATAATATCCTTTGTATCTGAAATTAGATATTACAGTTCCTGTTTGATTTATGATGTTACCAAAGGCATCATAATCAAATTTAGATACTATTACACCACTATTATTTAAGATACCT
>NZ_JAXFPY010000079.1:0-2277 GCF_034179385.1 Anaeroplasma sp. | reverse complement strand
GCCGTAGTTCTTGCCATTAATAATGGATATAATGCTCTACTATAATCCTTATTATCAATAAATCTACTTGTTTCCTTAATCCATTCCTTACAGGATGCCTTACCATCTAAATAAAGACTTATTTGAGATGCGTCGGAAATCACAGGTAGCTTCATCAATAAATTATCTTTAATCTCATCTGTAATATCATTTTCTATAACGATGAAGGTATCTCTTGCTCTTGTACATCCAACGTAATATTTATTAAAGAACATTCTACATACTGTAGATTTTTTTGCGTTCCCATGAATCATATCTAAGAAGTAATTCTTGGCATTCGATATAATGTCGTATAATACAACCTTATTCCATTCCATACCCTTACATTCATATATTGTAAATATTCTATTCTTAGATATCTTTGGATATTTTACTATAATACTCTTCTTCGTTTTTTCATCAGGTACTATAATTGCTGCATTCGATAGAATAGCTTTATTTAATGCCTCACCAATAAGACTACTATCGGTTAGGTAGGATGCCCACCTATCGTCTGAGGTAATTTGTGTGTTGTTATCAACATCGTAGATTTCATCAGAAATCTTAGTTTCCTCCCTAGTTGAGATGACTCTTGCGAAATTCTCCATGTAATTTCCAATCCACTCAAGTCTCATCCCCTGTAGGGATGCCAAATAATTCTTTAAATATTCATTCGTTCTATATAAGATATTAAGCTCATTCGATTCTTTAATCTTTGTGTTTTGGCCTAATATTTCCTTTAATGCTGTTCTAAGTACAGAATCATCAAATACAGTAGGATTCACAATTTGATGTGGATCACCATAGAAGAAAATATTTAAGGATTCTGCCTTAAGCGATGTAATGATTGCACGAAGCTGTAGGCTTGTTAAATCCTGAACCTCATCAACAATAATATTTTGAATTCGATGTAATTTATGTAAAGAGTATGCCTTTAGCACCTCTATTGCCCAGTCATTATCATCATATAATTTGTTTTCTTTTGTATATTCGTAATATCTACTACATACTCTATAAATATCTTCAATCTCATGCTCCTGAAGGAAGGTTTCCTTAGATGTCATTTCAGCCATAAAGGCTTCTTTACTTAAGGTATGATTATAGTTTGGATTGTTATTCCAAAGCTTATCTGAGCCCTTAAAAACACCTCTATAGTAAGTATAAATAATTCTTTCTACCGATGGCTTATCCTCAATATGACTAATATCCTTTCTTCTACCAAAGGTATCACCCTTATCCACATAATAATCCTGATACCATCGAATAAAATCCATTTCATTCGTATTCTTATATTCACCTTCAAATTTCGTTACAAATCTAAAGAATTCAGGTAATGTATAGCAATAGGATTTAATACCATAGGAATCTATGCATTCCATTGCTTTATCCTTTAATAATTCTTGGAAGGTAACATATGCAATATAAGAATCATTATATTCTTCCGCATGAGTAACTAATTGCCAATATTGGTCAATAGAAATTAAGGTCTTACCAGACCCTGCACAACCATAGACTACAACAGGACCTAGGGTGTAGGATGCAATCTTAAATTGCTGATTTCTAAGCTCTGGGAGTCTTATAGAATCGGAATCCTCATCTAGATTTAAAGTAAATAAATCAAAATCATTTTCAACATATTTCGATGGCTTAATATCATTCATCTTCTCTATATCTTTATCATGATCTGTGACAAACATATAAATATATAAATCATTTCTAGTTTCTTCTCTATCTAAAAAATCCTTACCTTGCCAAAAGCACATACGATATGGTAAATGATTTAAATTATTTATTCTGACCTTGTGATTAATCGATTTAAATGGATCATTCATTCTTAAGTTCTTTCTTAAGTAAGTTAATAATTCCTTACCACCTAAGGTCTTCATATTATATACAATTCGATTAATTTCAAGCCTTATATCCTTACTAAAGGATCTATATTCCTTTGCTAAGCTCTTTCTTATAAATACTCTTCTGTATTCCGTTAGCTCTAGGGTGGTTTCAGCTTCAAGCCCAACTAAAAAGTCATTAAAAGAATCTATCTTATCCTTAATTAATTCTTTCTCATCAGCGGTTAGCTCTTCTTCGTGATCAAATACATTTTCCTTCGATTGCTGATCTAATTTAGATTCAAAATCTCTAATCGATTGTAGATATAACTCAATTCGATCTTGACTTACTTTTTCAATTCTATCTATATATTTTTCCAATCTATTGATTGCTTGAACAACAGATAAATTTTCCTTTTCAATCTCGTTT
>NZ_JAXFPY010000032.1:0-28393 GCF_034179385.1 Anaeroplasma sp. | reverse complement strand
TAAATTTGTAAATAAGTAGTAAATGTTATTTTAATAAGCAGTTAAGCCATTTTTGAGATTTTAATTTTAAAAATTATGGATACTTTATAAAATTTGTACTATTACCTTTGGTGCGTGAATTAAAAAATGGGGAAACACAAGAAAAATCGTTGTTTAATACATTGTATTAAAAGTTAAAAAATGGTAAAATATGTTATACACTAACGATTTTTCGAAACACCAGGAGGTAAAGATATGATACGTTATGAATTTCAAGGTAAAATTGCAGTAATTACAGGTGCAAGCAAGGATGAGGTTGAAATTGAGATTCCAACTGAGCTTGAGGGCAAACCAGTATCTAAAATTGAGGCGCAGGCATTTACGGATATGCCTACTTTAAAAAAGGTTATTATCCCAAAGACCGTTAAGGTTATTGGATCATACGCATTTGCGAATTGTCCAATGCTTAGTGAGGTTGTCTTTGAAGAGGGTTTAGAGACCATCGAGGACTGGGCATTTATCTCTTGTAATTTGGAATCTGTTCTATTACCAAAATCCATTAAAACAATTGGTGCTAATGCATTTTTAGGAAATATGTGTAAGGGTCAAATTGATGAATTCCTAAAGGAAAGAGATGAGCATAAGACCTTAGGTAGATCGAATGGTCATGCTGCCGCATTCCCCATTGAACTTATGGAAGCAAAAGAATCCATCAATAGTGATATTGTTGCATCTCGTGCAAGATATGTCGATGAGCAATTTGAAAAGATTACCGTTGGAGAAATGACTGCTAAGGATTTAGATATCCCATTCTATTTTGATGGAGATGAATTCATGGTTGCAGTATGGCATAAAAAGGAAATGCCAAATATCACATTTGAGGTTGCTGGTGAATCTAAGCCACTCATTGGTATGTATTCAGAAAACGACCCTGATTTCTTAGTGTTAAAGATTAATGTTTTAGCAAACAAGAATCTAGTATCAACATTCTCCATTAAAGTACCATACCTTGAGGGTATAATGATTGAAAACAAGGGTGTTGAGGTAGTCGTAAAGGATGGATTAAATTATTGCTTTGTAAGAGCACAGATATTAGAGGCAAATTATGGTAATGGAAATTATGATAGAGAATTTGCTATCAACCAATATAGTGAGCTTGCAGCAAAATTTGAGACTCAGTTCAAGAATAAATTAATCACAGAAGATCAGCATGATGAAATAAAGGATGCAATCGATCAAGACGTAATTCAAACAACACAAGGCTTCTTAGCTCAAATTGATGGATGCCCTAAATGGACATACCTAATCAATTTAAAGCGTAAGATGGAAGATGATCCTCTAGTGGATCAGGTGAAATTAAGCCAATATATCTTTGAGCATACCGTTGAATATTATAATGCCTTAGGAAGCATCTATTCTTTAATAGATATTATTTGGGAGCATTTAGATGAACACGTTAAGGCTATTGAGGAATTAACAGGCCTTCCAATTAGTGAAGTCGCAAAGAAATATGATGTTGAAATGGTGAATCAGAATCTAGAACCAATTAGTGAAGAAGAAGCTATGGCTTATAAAGCTAAATTTATGACATTAGATACAAATTATAACCTACATGGCGATTTCTTAATTTATATTTACAAAGAAATGCAAAAATTATCGAATAAATTTGGTTTATTTTCATTCCAAGCATAAGAGAGGTAATTACATATGGCAAAACCAATTATTGCTCTTCTTTATGATTTTGATAAGACATTATCCCCAACGGATATGCAGGAATATGACTTCATCAAGAATCTAGGTATGTCTCCTAAGGAATTCTGGGAGGAATGCGCTAGATTAAAGCTTGAAAACGATATGGATGGCATTCTTGCATATATGTATGTCATGGTAGAACAATGTCGGAAAAAGGGAATCAAGCTAACAAGGGAATACCTAAATCGCTGTGGTGAATCTGTTGCATTATATAAGGGTGTTTCAACTTGGTTTGAAAGAATCAACAAATTTGGTGAAGAAAATGGTGTAACCATTGAGCACTATATCATTTCAAGTGGTATCACTGAAATTATTGAAGGAACTGAAATTGCAAAATTTTTCAAGGCTGTTTATGGCTGCTCCTTCCTATATGATGATAAGGGTGAGGCTATTTGGCCGGCAATCGCTATTAACTTCACACAAAAAACACAATATATCTTTAGAGTATCTAAGGGCGTATTATCCGTTACCGATGATAAAAACCTAAACAAGGCTACATCGAAGAAGGAAAGAAGAATCCCTTATGAAAATATGATTTATATTGGAGATGGAATTACAGATATTCCATGTATGACCCTAATTCGTGAAAAGGGTGGTAAGGCTTTAGCTATTTACCCTAGTGGTGCGAAAACTAAGGCTGCAGAGCAATTAGTTAAGGAAGAAAGAATTGACTTCGTTACTGTTGCAAATTATTCTGAGGATTCAACCCTAACGAAAACGATTAAATTATATATTGAATCCATGGCCGTAATGGCAAATTTAAAGGAAAAGGAAGAAAAACAGCTTGCTATGTATTTAAAGGCAAGTGAAGAAGAACGATGAAAGTAAATTTCTTTAACGAAACAGAAACTAAAACAAGAAGCTATGAAAAAATAATTAAAAATGTATTTAAAACTATTGGTGGCAAAAAGGAATTCAATATCATCTTTGTCGATGAGGCTGAAATAAAAAGAATCAATAAGGAATATAGAAAGCTCGATAAAATTACCGATGTAATATCCTTCGCAAACTGCGATGATCCTACATGGGATAAGCATAATAAAGAGCTTGGTGATGTATTCATTTGTATTGAAAAGGCAATTGCTCAAGCAAAGGAATATGGACATTCTGTTCAAAGAGAATTTGCCTTCTTAGCTGTCCATGGTTATCTACATTTATGCGGATTTGACCACATGAGTCAAGATGACGAAAAAGTCATGTTCCAAAAACAGGATGATATCCTATTAAAGGCAGGTATTAAAAGATGAATTTTGATTGTGACAAATTAATTGATATGGCACTTGCCGGAAGAAGCAATGCCTATACTCCATACTCAAAATTTAAGGTTGGAGCTTCCATCATGCTTAAGGATGGCACCTACATTACAGGCTGTAATGTAGAAAATTCAAGCTATGGCTTATGCATTTGTGCAGAAAGAAATGCACTATTCCAAATGATTTCTAAGGGCTATACAAAAGAAGATGTTGTGGCTTTCTGCGTCGTAGGTCAAACTGATGAGCCAATTAGCCCTTGTGGTGCATGTCGCCAGGTTATGGAGGAATTATTAAAAAAGGACACTCCCGTTGTCTTAACCAATCTAGAACGTAAGGTAAAATTAACCAATGTAGCTGAATTATTGCCATATTCTTTTAGTGGAGATTCCTTAAAATGATGAATATAGATACCTATAAATCTGGCTTTGTTGCGATTATTGGTAGACCAAACGTAGGTAAATCCACATTCTTAAACAAAATGGTGGGTAAAAAGGTTGCCATAATGAGTGATAAGCCTCAAACGACAAGAAATAAAATTTTAGGTATTGTAACAACCGACGAATACCAAATCGCATTTACCGATACACCAGGCATTCATAAGCCTACAACAGAGCTTCAAAGAAGAATGGTAAATGCATCCTATGATGCAACGCTAGGTGTTGATGCCATAATCTTTATGACAACACCTGTAAAGCATGTCCTACCAGGAGATCAAATTATCTTAGATAATTTAAAAAAGACCAAAACTCCAGTATTTTTAGTCATCAACAAGGTGGATCAATTAAAGGAATTTAATGATATTGACCTTACCATTGCCCTATACATGAATTTATATCCTTTTCAGGGTATATTTCCTGTATCCGTATTAGAGGATAAAAATATTGACCATTTAATGGATGCAATTAAAGGTTGTCTTCCCTTTGGACCTAAATTTTATCCAGATGATATGAAAAGTGATCATTCCGATCGCTTCTTAATCTCTGAATTAATTCGTGAAAAAATTTTAGTTGCAACAAAAGAAGAAATTCCTCATTCTGTTGCCGTTATCATAGATTCTATGAAGGAATCTATGGAAGAAAAAGATACAATGGAAATCTATGCAACAATCTTTGTTGAAAGAGATTCCCAAAAGAAAATCATCATTGGACACAATGGTGAAATGATTAAAAAGATTAAGCAATTTGCCTTAAAGGACATAAAAAAGCTATTAGATACTAAGGTTCACTTAGATTTATGGGTTAAGGTGAAAAAGGATTGGAAGGATAGGCCAGATGACCTAAGAGCTCTTGGCTATTCTTTGGATAATTTCTAATGAAAAGTGAAGGAATTATATTAGATACAATTGATTATAAGGAATCCTCAAAAATTATACATTTATATACCCCACAGGGTAAAATTTCTGTAAAAGCCCTAGGAGCAAACAAGCCCAAGAACGGGCTTTTAGGTTTTACTACCATAGGAAATCAGGTATCCTTCATTATAACAGATAGTAAGCTTCCTACCCTAGTAGAATATAATGTAGAATCTTCCATTTATAAGATTAGTGAGGATTTTTTAAGAGTAAAATGCTTCATGGTTATGCTAAATATCATAAATCATATACCAGAGGATAATAACCATGGTCCTATTTATTCTACATTTAAAAAAATGTTAAAAGACATTTTGACAGAAAACCCAAAAAAGCTTTTATGTATCTTTTTAGTAAAGATGCTTTATGCCTTTGGCATAGCTCCAAATTTAAAGACTTGTGTTTCTTGCGGAAGTAGTGATATTAAATTTCTTGATTTAGATAAGGGTGGTGCGTTTTGCGACAATTGTAGCAGTCTTAAAAATCAAGATGAATTATATATCATTAAGGAATATTATTTTGGAAAAAAGGAAATCAAGGATTTTACAGCATGTAATTATGATTCCTTGTTAAAGGCCTTAAGAGATTATTATTTCCGTTACGCAAGCATTTCAATAAAGATTCAAGGTTTATTGAATTAATTATGCTTATAAAGGGAGGTATATCCATGATTGAAATCTGTGGAGTATCAAAATCCTTCAAGGACCATGAGGTCCTAAAGGATATTAACTTAAGCATTCCTGATAAAAAAATATTAGGTTTAATCGGCATTAATGGTGCCGGTAAATCCACTCTACTTAGAGTTATTTCTGGCATATATAGTGCGGATGAGGGTATTGTTTTAGTCGATGGTGAAAATGCATACGATAATGAAGAGGTCAAAAGAAAAATGTTCTTTTTATCGGATGATCCCTTTTATACTGCAAGAACCACTCCCGCAAGCCTACTTACTTTAATGAATACCTTTTATCCAGTGAATGAGGTTACCTATTTTGAAACATTAGATAAATTTAAAATTCCAATTCATAAAAGAATGGATAAGTTTTCAAAAGGAATGAAAAGACAGGTATTTGTGTCACTAGCCTTCGCTATAAGACCGAAATATATGCTACTAGATGAAGCCTTCGATGGACTAGATCCACTCGCTCGAGTAGAATTTAAAAACCAAATTAAGGATATGGTTGAAAAAATGGGTTCGACCGTAATCATATCGAGCCACTCCCTAAAGGAGCTTGAGGATTTATGTGATGCATTCGCTATATTAAATAATACAACAATAGCTGCATCAGGCTCTATAGAAGATGCTATTGGTGTATTACATAAATACCAAATAGCCTTCAAGGAAGATCCGGATATTCATTTCTTCCCAAGAATTTATAAGCATATTGAAAAAGATGGTAGAGTTATAAGATTAGTTTCAGAATTAAATTTAAAGGATATCGAAGAAAAATTAAAGGATATGAATCCTGTGTTCATCGATGAGCTTCCAATAGAATTCGAGGAGGTATTTACCGCTATCGTAGAAAATGGAGGAAAGATGAAATGAAAAAGATGTTCCTTTATTATTTTAGAAGAAGATTACCTGTATTGATTATCCTAATGATAGCTATGGCTATTATGACGATTATCATTCAATCTCAATCCTCCTACATTATGTATGGACAAAGTAGTGAAGGATATCGAGTGGAAACGGCAGGTCAAACCAATCCATTTATCTATTTATCGATTATATTATCCGTTATTGTAACGATAATTCCCGTTTTAGAATTTTCATTTAAAATGAAAAGAAGAAGTGTCGATTTATATTATTCCTTACCGATAAAAAGAATAAAGCTATATATTTGTAAATATTTTGTTGGGATTGCAGAATTCTTAATTCTATATATCCCACAGTGGTTAATATCCTTTATATGGCTTGCGACTATACCTTCGGTATCGAATATTTTCGATTTATCCTATTCGATTTATTTTATGCTTGCATCCATAGGCTATGGAATATTAATTTATTCCTTCCTAACCTTCTTTTATTCCATGGGAAATACCTTAGTAGACGGTATTATTTTCATGGCACTCGCATCCTGCTTCCTACCTACATTAATGAATGTAATGTATAGTTTGATTTTAGGTGCGAATTTTTCCGATAGAACCTTCTATATGCGTTTCTTCTTTATCTATTCTCCATTATTTGATATTTCAGGTAAGCTGCATTCGAATATGATAAGTGGAACCTATGAAGGTATCAATATTTTAGGAATCGTATTAAATGTTGCCTTATCCATATTAGCCCTTATAGCATTCTTCTTTATACATAGCGAGAAGAATAACGCAGAGCTTGTGGGTGATGAATCCGATACCATATTTGGCTATAAGCTATTTATACCTTTATATATGATTACATCCTTCAAGCTAATATCCTCATCCATTTCTGCCTTATGGGTATTTATTGGACTTGCAGGCTATTTAGTATACTGTATCTATAGAAAAAGCTTTAGAATAAAGCGTAATGATATCATCACCTTAGGTGTATCGATTATAATAGGATTACTAATTGCAATATTTGTTTGACAAAAGTATAAAATAAGACTAAAATAAAGTAGCGTTGATGTGAAGGAGTATTTAGGATCTTTTATTCTAGAGAGGGTATATTTGGTGAAAATACCTATAAAAATTCTAAAGAAGGTAGTCACGGAGCCTTCTAGGTGAGAAATTTGAATTAGCCTAGAACGTTATCTTGCGTTAAAAGATGAATGAAGTGTCATACATTTATATGTATGGAACTAAGGTGGTACCGCGAAATATTCGTCCTTAGGAATATATTATTCCTGAGGACTTTTTTTATGAGAATTACAACGAAAAGGTTATTAATCCGTGATTTAAGCTTTAGGGATTTCGATGATTATTATGAATATGCAGTAAAGGATACCATAGGTCCTATGGCCGGGTGGAAGCCAATTCCAAATGAAGAGGTTGGAAGACGAGTCTTTAGCGGTATGATTTTAGCTAAGGATGTCTTTGGTATTGAATATCTAGAGAATCATAAAATGATCGGAACGATATCGATTTATAATTACGGAATAAGAAAATATAAATATGTGAAGCAATTAGGTTTTTCCTTAAATGATTCCTACTGGAATATGGGAATTATGACAGAGGTCGTCAATTCTGTTATCTCCTATATTTTTGAAAAGACGGATACCATGGTCATAGAGGTAGGACATCATTCCGATAACTATGCCTCAAAAAGAGTTATCGAGAAGTGTGGTTTTTTATATGATGGAAGGCTATGCAAATATAAAGAGCTATACGATGGAAGAATCATAGATGCTGACTTTTATTCTATGACAAGAGAAGATTATGAAAGGAAATTGAAATATGAAGGAACTAAAACCAAAATATGATTTTAAAGAAGTAGAAAATGGGAAATATGATTTCTGGCTTAAGGGTGGATATTTCACTGCAGGTGATAAATCAAAGGAACCATTTACTATCGTTATCCCACCACCAAATGTAACTGGCAAATTACATTTAGGACATTCTTGGGATACAACATTACAAGATATTATTATAAGAAGAAAAAGAATGCAGGGCTATGATGCCTTGTGGCTTCCTGGTATGGACCATGCAGGTATTGCAACACAGGCTAAGGTTGATGCAAAGTTAAAAGAACAGGGCATTTCAAGATATGATCTAGGAAGAGAAAAATTCCTAGAGGTTGCATGGCAGTGGAAGCACGAATATGCAAGCTTCATTCGTTCCCAGTGGGCAGCACTTGGCTTATCCTTAGATTATACTAAGGAAAGATTCACCCTAGATGAGGGATTAAATAAGGCAGTGAATCATGTATTTATTACCCTATATAATAAGGGCTTATTATACCAGGGTGAAAGAATCATCAACTGGGACTGCCAGGCTAAGACTGCATTATCGAACATCGAAGTTGAGCATATGGATGATGAGGGTGCATTCTATCATTATAATTACCCTCTAACGGATGGATCTGGCTTTGTTGAAATTGCAACAACAAGACCTGAAACTATGTTTGCTGACCAAGCGGTAATGGTACATCCTAATGATGAAAGATATAAGGATATCGTAGGGAAGAGGGTAAGAATTCCACTTACGGATATTGAAATTCCAGTTATTGCAGATGAATATGTAGATATGAAATTTGGTACAGGCTGTGTTAAGGTAACACCAGCCCATGACCCTAACGACTTTGAGGTTGGTAAGCGTCATAACCTACCTATGCCACTTTGTATGAACGATGATGGTACAATGAATTCTATGGCAGGTAAATATGAAGGCTTAGACCGCTTCGTTTGTAGAGATAGAATCGTTTCTGATTTAAAGAAGGAAGGCTTATATGTAAGAACCGAGCCAATCGTTCACTCTGTTGGACATAGTGAAAGAACAGGTGTCGTTGTTGAGCCAAGATTGTCTAAGCAATGGTTCGTTAAAATGGATGTACTGGCTAAACAGGTACTAGAAAATGATGAATACCGCTTCGTACCAGCTAGATTTAAGCAGACTCTAGAGCATTGGCTTGACCCAGAATCCATTCAGGATTGGTGCGTTTCCCGTCAGCTTTGGTGGGGACATAGAATTCCTGCTTGGTATAAGGATGACCTAGTAAAGGTTCAAGTAGAATGCCCAGGGGAGGGCTGGGTACAGGATGAGGATGTATTAGATACTTGGTTCTCTAGTGCCCTATGGCCATTTTCAACTCTTGGCTGGCCAGAAAAAACAGACCTGTTAGAAAGATATTATCCAACGAATGTATTAGTTACAGGCTATGATATCATTTTCTTCTGGGTTGCAAGAATGCTATTCCAGGGTGTTGAATTCACACATAAGGCTCCATTCAAAGACATTTTAATCCACGGCTTAATCCGTGATTCAGAGGGTAGAAAAATGTCTAAATCCTTAGGTAATGGTGTTGACCCATTCGATGTTATCGAAAAATATGGTACAGATTCCCTAAGATATTTCCTAACTACGAATAGTGCGCCAGGACTTGATTTAAGATTTGATGAGACAAAGATTGAATCGAGCTGGAATTATTTAAATAAGATTTGGAATATTTCAAGATATGTATTAATGAATTTAGGTGAGGGATATAAGGAAACAGAAATTATCAAAGATAAGCTAAACCTACCTTCAAAATGGATTTTAACTAAGCTAAATAAGGTTATCGAAAATGTGGATTACAACATGGAAAAATATGAATTTGGTGAAGCTGCAAGAACTCTATATTCCTTCGTTTGGGACGATTTCGCAAGCTGGTATGTAGAATTATCTAAGGTAGATTTACAAAGCGAAGACAAAGAAGAAATGCAAATGACGAAGAATGTATTAGTTTATGTATTAAGATCTATCGTTAAGCTATTACACCCATTCATTCCATTTATCACAGAAGAGATTTATCAGGCACTTCCTCACAAGGAGGAATCCATTACGATTTCTTCTTGGCCAAAGGCAAATAAGGACTTTGATTTCGCTTTAGATAAGGAAGCTATCGATGATATGATTGAAATCATTACATCGATTAGAAATGAGCGTAGTAAGGCAAATAAGGCACCAAAGGAGCCAATTGCAATTACCATTGTAGCTAAGGATAATGTCGTATCGAAAACTATCGCATCTACAACCAGATATCTATTTAAGTTTACAAACCCTAAGAAGCTTGAATTCTTAACGAGTGATCAAACCCTAGATATAAAGAAGTATGTCATTGAAATTTTACCAATGTGTAAAATCTTTATTCCAACAGAGGATTTAGTAAATAAAGAAGAAGCAATCAAGAAGCTTCTTGAAAAGAAAGCTAAGCTTGAATCAGAGCTTTCAAGAAGTGAAAAGATGCTATCGAATGAATCCTTTATTTCTAAGGCTCCTAAGGCTAAAATAGATGCAGAAATGCAAAAACAAAAGGAATACAAGGAGCAATACCAGGAGGTATTAAAATCCTTACAGGATTTAAGCGATTAATGTTTACATCTATAGATTCCGTTTATTCTTGGCTATTTAACCAAAGAAAAACGAAAAAAAGAGAAAATTTAGACCGTATAAAATGTGCAGCAAAAGCCTTAAATGTAGATATGCCAAGCTATAAGATTATTCATATTGCTGGCACGAATGGAAAAGGCTCAACCGCTATTATGATACAAAAAATGCTTGCCCTAACCGGCAAGCATATAGGTCTATTTATATCCCCTTATGTCATAAGCTTTAATGAAAGAATAGAAATTAATGATAGGTATATTTCCGATGCAGAAATCATGCATTATGCGAATATCTTATATGATTATTCTTTAAAATATGAAGAGGAATATCAGGATATTATTCCCTTCTTTGAATTAACTCTGCTTATGGCATTACTTTATTTCAAGGATAGAAGTATTGATATCCTAGTTATGGAAGCAGGACTAGGTGGATTACTCGATGCTACCAATTTCTTAGATACCGATTTACAAATTATTACCAATATAGGCTATGACCATATGGCCCAGCTTGGCAACACACTAGAAGAAATCAGCTACCATAAGCTTGGTATTGCAAAAGAAAACAAAACCCTAATTACTGCATGTGATAAATCCTTAATTCCTTTATTTAAGGAATATCTAGATAAAAAGAATACAAAGCTTATTTATGTTAACCCTTTTATAAAGAATATAGAATTAAAGGAATATACATCCTTCACCTTTAAGGATGAATCCTATAAGGTATCCTTACTTGGTGAATACCAAGCCTATAATGCAAGTATTGCAATAGAGGCTGTAAAATATATGCTTCCTGATTTTCCAAAGGATTTTATCGATTATGCCCTAGCCAATATATTTTGGCCAGGTAGAATGGAATGTATCTCTAAAAATCCTAAAATATTAATTGATGGTGGACATAATATTCATGCGATTAAGGCAACTGTAAAGACTTTATCTATGCTAAAGGGTAAGGCTAAGATTAAGGTCTTATTTAGTGCCTTATATGATAAGGATTATAAGAAAATGATCGAAGAGCTAAATAAAATAGCAAGCTTCTATTATTTTACAGGACTAGATGACCTAAGAAAAACAGATCCTAATGAATTTGTAAAATATACCTATATACCGAATAAAATCTATAATAGCTTTAGCGAGTGTCTAGATATGGAAATAAAAAATATTCAGCAGGATGAAATCTTATTCATTACAGGCTCCTTACATTTTATTTCCCAGGTAAGAGAAAAATATTTTAAAAAATAATTTATAGACTTTATCTATAATTTTTCTAAAAATGGAATGAAAAAATCATTCCTTTTTTCTTTTTTTAATGAATTTCAATAATATTTAGGAAATATATCCAAAAATGAAATTTGAGTATGTTTGAAATGAAAAATATATTCCTATATAATATCAAATTATAGGAGTTGATATAATGCTACCAAGAGAAAAAATCATTAAGGATGGACCTAGCGAGCTTTCCGATGATGAATTACTTGCCATCATGCTATCCTCAGGCACAAAAAATGAGGATGTCTTTTCTATGAGTAAAAGATTAATTCAAGATTACGGCTTTGCAAGCTTAATGAGACTAGATTATAACGAATTATCTAAAATTCCTGGAATTAAAATGGCTAAGGGAGCTAAGCTTTTAGCCATCTTTGAAATTGCAAGAAGAGTTATTTCTGAAGAAAATAACAAGAAATGCCTAAACGATGCCAAAGGACTATTTGAATATGTTTATCCATCCTATTATGGTATAAAAAAGGAAGTATTGATGATCATTGGTGTTAATTCTAGATTAAAGGTACTCAACCTAAAAAAATATACGAGTGATTCCTATAATGAAATTAATATACCTATAAAAGAAATCATTAAAGACATTTTACAAATGGATCCCTATGGAGTATTTATCATACATAATCACCCAGGAGGAAATATAAATCCATCTACAGCAGATATAAAATATACTATAGAATTAGGAAAAACCTTAGATACATTAAATATATTACTTTTAGATCATTTGATCATCTCAAATGATACCTATTATTCCTTCAATGAAAATCACACCTTAAAAAGCTTCTAATATTGATTTATTTTTATGAATCCTATATAATCTTTACGTATTAAGGAGTATATTATGAAGCATCTTTTAACACTATTAAAGGGTATTTTATTTGGGGCATCCAATCTAATCCCTGGTATGAGTGGTGGTACTATGCTTGTCATTACAAATATCTATGATAAGCTATTAAATGCTATCGCAAATATCATTAAAAAATTTAAAACCGTCATTTTATTCTTATTCCTATTCGCTATAGGCGCAGTCATTGGTATATTAGGTGGTGGTATCTTTTTAAAAAGAGTAATGCTTACCTATTTGCCACTTGCAACCTACACTTTCTTTGCAGGAATTATTTTAGGTAGTGTACCTATGCTTGCAAAACCCGTTATAAAGAAGATCAATTGGAAATATATATTATCCTTTATCCTAGGCCTTGTAGCCGTTATAGGATTAATGTTCTTAGGCCTTGCCTTTAATAAGGACCAAAGCGTACCTATTGGTGAGATAACCCTAGAATTTAAAGATTATTTATTATTATTTATTTCAGGATTTATTGGTTGCTTTGCTATGCTAATTCCTGGTGTATCTGGGGTATTAATGCTCGTTGTATTCAATTACTATGGTACATTCATGGATGCAATTGCCAATATTCACCATTTCACTATGCAAGGCTACAGTAATGTAATCCTAGTGATTTTACCTGTTGCCTTAGGTATTCTACTCGGTTTAATACCTGCATCTAAGCTCTTAAGTTATATGTTTAAAAGATTCCCTATTGGATCTTATTATGCAATATTAGGCTTTGTCTTAGGCTCCATTCCAGTAATATTCGTAAATTTCTTTACGGAATATGGAAATATTGATGGTACTACAACAACACTTCAAATTATTTTAGGAGTTCTAGCCTTACCCCTTGGCTTTATTCTATCTTATTTCTTATCAAAATTTAAGAAAAAAGCTAGTGATACAGAATTAGAAGAAGATACATCTATAGAGCCTATAGAAAATAAAGAAGTAAAAGAAATAGAAGAAAAAAATATAGCTTCTAAAGAAATACAGGATGAATAGACATTCAATGTCTATTTTTCTTTTCACTATACAAAAATTTAAAACCGTGCTATAATAACGTTAAGAATGTTCGCGGGAGGTAGCAATATGAAAAGAAAAGAAGCAAATTACCTAGATACAAAGAAAAGAGCAAATCCACTTAAGGTTATTGGAATTATTGCTGCAATTCTATTGGTTGTTGGCATAATTATTTATGCTACGGACTATGATAAAAACGAAGAAAAGCGTCATAAAACCATTGAGGATGTTTTATATGCTGTAGAGCATCCAACCAATATTGAAGGAGCTACACCTGAGGCATCTACTAGTGGAACAGAAACTACAACTACAACAGAAACTGAAACAACACAAGAATAATGAAATTTCCCTTAAGATATCTTAAGGGATTTTTTGAGGAGTTTATATGACAAAGGAAGAAATGAAAATCTATGCAGATAAGTATAGAAAAACACAAAAGGTATTATATAAAGTCTTTAGCGTATTGATTTTTTTCATTGCATTACTTTTATTTACTGTTGCAATCCTATTAATCGTTAACGCAGGCAATGAGGTAATCCTCTATGTAGTAGGAGGAGTTATGATCCTACTTGGTATTGCCGATATATTTGTTATGATAAGATTTATTAAGCATTCTAAAGTTAGATTCAAAAATATAAGTGATATGGATGCTGCAAAGGCCTATTGTAAAATTCATGGTTTTGATTCCAAAATAGAAGAAAAGAAGTAAGAAAAAAAGGGATTCAATCCCTTTTACTTTGCCTCATTTTTACTAGCTTCTTTAGCAGCTTTTCTTGCTGCTCTCTTAGCCTCAATTTCAGCTTTTTCTCTTTTTTTAGCTTCTTCCTTTTCATTAGCCTCATTCATAGACTTCATTACAGCACGTACTTGTTTTTCTGATGGAGTTCTTCCCATCTGCTGGAACATAGCACGAATCATAGCCTCACTTACTGGAGGATTTTTCTGAAGCTCTCTTTTGAATAGCTTTCTTACTAAGAAGAATGTTGCAACTGCTGTTGCAATTAAAACGAAAAGAATAATTAAGACAAATTGCCAAATGGCTAAATCCATATGTCCTGCTTCAACTTCTAAAAACATAATTATGTCTCCTTTACTATTCTAGTCTATTTTACACTTTAAGAGGATAAATTTCAACACTTATTTTCAATTCTTAAAAAACATAAAATATTATAGTTATGCTAGACAAACTAAGGAGAATAAGATTATAATAGAGATAGATTAAGGAAAGGGGAAATAATACTATGCCAAGAGTTGTTGTAGAAGATAATTGTATTGCTTGCGGTGCTTGTGCACCTGAGTGCCCAGTTAGTGCTATTACTATTGAGGATGTTTCCCATATCGATGCTGATGCATGCATCGATTGCGGTGCATGTCAGGGTGTTTGCCCAGTAGACGCTATCGTTGAAGGATAAAATTTAAAAACAATATTTAGCAAAAAAGGGCTTAGCTAAGCCCTTTTTTCTTGCGATAAAAATGGGATGATTTAGTCATCCCATAATCCTCTACGTCTACGTTCTTTCTTTTTTGCCTCTAAAATAGCCTTTTGCCTACTAGCCTCAGCCTTTTCTTCAATACGCATAACTTCTGACAAGCTTTCATACAGATATAATTCTAGCTTAGAGAAGGTCTTTTTACCCAGCTCTTCTGTCATTAAACCTGTAGTCAATAAGACATGATAATTGTTAAATCTACTCTTATTTAATCTATAGCTTTCCTTGTTTACTCTTATTTTTGTATATTTTGTTTTAATGCCATCAATATCAATTCCCATATCTGGGAAAATATATCTCCAGTGGAAATCAGAGTTATATTTATGAATTAATCTATGCTTTTCATCATATTCACATCTTTCCCAAAATCCAGAGGAATTTGTGTAATAGGATTGCTCCCCAAAATCGGTATAGGAATATTCCTCCCACCTACCATTAGAAGACATATGCTTAATTAATTGATCCTTTTTATCATAGAAGTAGTCATCCCATTCTCCATTTGAGGACTCTGAATGCGTTAGATTCCCATTTCTATCATATTTTTTCTTTTTCCATGATCTCTTTTCCCCTGATTCCGTTTTATTCTCTTCGAAGATACTTTTATATTTCGCATTGAATACCAAATATCTTTCAGGATAAATCTCTACGGTCATTCCAACAGGGTTGTTCATATAAATCATGTTTGTATCATCCTTTAGGATTTGAATTTGAAATCCTCTTTGGACAAATTCTTGAATGATTCGCTTTTGAAATTCATTGGTTTCCATGAAATACACTCCATTCCATAATCAATCCCAATTTCAATTATATTCATTTTTTATTCTTCAGGCAATATCAAAAATAGGACTTTTCTTAAAATGAAACAATAGGGCTGTTATTGGGTAAAAGAAAACTGCAGACTATTGTTCTGCAGTATTTTCACTAGATACATTATTGTTTATTTCAACAGGAGCTTCCTTTTTCTTTTTGAAGGAATTCTCAGTACCAGAAGCAAGTCTCTTATAGTTTGGTATATGCTTATAAATGATAATTATACCAGGAACTAAAATCGTTAATAGATTTGCTAAGGATGGAGCATTGATGAAATATTCTATAAAGGATGGTCCATAATACCCTATAAAGAATAAGGTTAAATAGGTAAGTAAAACAGCTATAGTTGCTAAGGTTGATGATAAGGATACATAGCCTGTAGTCTTAAGCACAATTAGGAATGTAATTAAGCATAAAATACCAGCTAAAGGACATATACAAAGTACAACACCTAGGCTTGTCGCAACCGCCTTACCACCCTTAAAGCCTAAGAAGATAGAATAGGAATGACCAATAACTGCCATCATACCATAGAATCCATAATCTAAAACAGAATGGAAGACATTAAGCCTTGATAGGATTTGTAAAAGTATGATTACGAAGGCACCTTTAAATACATCTAAGAAGAAGACTAAAAAGCCAACCTTTTTACCTAAAACTCTAATTGCGTTTGTTGAACCTGTATTTTTACTACCAAATTGTCTTATATCTGTACCGGTCAATGCTTTACCTACGACAACCCCGGATGGGAATGAACCACATAGGTAAGCAACAATCATTAAAAGTACGGAAATAATAATATTCCAAGTATCTGGAGTAGTTGATTCTAAAAACATAACAAACTCCCTCTTTCTATAAAAATCATTGTAATTATACAATGTATAAAGTTTAATGTCAAACGACGTTTTTATAAATTATCTTTATGAATTTTTATGATTAAAATATTGGAAAACGTTTGCAAATTTGATATTATAATATTGTTGTGAAAGTTTAGGTGGTATGAATGTCAAAAAATTCGTATGATGACAGCTCGATACAGGTCCTAGAGGGCCTAGAGCATGTTAGAAAACGTCCAGGTATGTATATTGGCTCCACCGATGAGAGAGGACTACATCACCTGGTATGGGAAATCGTAGACAATTCCATAGATGAGGCCCTAGCAGGGTATGGTAAGGAAATTGTCGTAACGATTAATGAGGATAATTCCATTACTGTAGAGGATTCTGGTAGAGGTGTACCCTGTGGTATGCATGAAACCGGAAAGAACACAATGGAAATTATCTATACAAAGCTAAATGCCGGTGGTAAATTCGGCGGTGGAGGATATAAGACCTCTGGTGGATTACATGGTGTAGGTGCATCGGTTACAAACGCATTATCTAGCTTTATGGAAGTAACATCCTATAGAGATGGTAAAATCCATAAGATCACCTTCAAGCATGGAGGAACAGTAGTTTCTCCTGTTGAGGTATTAGGTGATACAAGAAGAACAGGTACAACTGTACATTTTAAGCCAGATCCATCCGTATTTACTACGACAGTATATCAATACGATACAATTAAAACAAGAATCAGAGAAAGTGCATTTTTAATCAAAGGATTAAAGATGACATTAAAGGACAAAAGAAGCGGAAAGAATGAATCCTTCCAATATGAAAATGGTATTTCAGAATATGTAGCATTCCTTACAACAGGTAAGAGCCCAATGCACAATGTTGCTTATTTCGATGGCGAATACAAAAGTGATGTTACAACAACAAGTGCGGATGGTAAGAGCCAAACCACAACAGAAACCATTGAAGTTGAGGTTGCCTTCCAATTCCTAGATTCCTATAATGAAACCTTAATCTCCTTTGTAAATAATGTTAAAACACCAGATGGTGGTACGCATGAAACAGGCTATAAGACTGCTCTAACTAGAGCGTTTAATGATTATGCTCATAGAGCGAAGCTCATTCGTGAAAACCAAACCCTAGAGGGTGCAGATATACGTACAGGCTTAACGAGCGTAGTATCGGTAAGAATCGGTGAAAAGCAGCTTGAATTCGAAGGTCAAACAAAGGCAAAGCTTGGTACTCCACAAGCCAAAACTGCAGTCGATAATGTCGTAGGCGAAAAGCTTACCTTCTTCCTAATGGAAAATAAGGATCTTGCAGAGAAAATCGTTAAGAAGGCCCAAAAGGAAGCCGAGGCAAGAGCGGCTGCAAGAAAGGCAAGAGAGCAGGCTAGACTAGATAAGAAGGATAAGGGCGAAAGAAATATTTCTACAAAGCTTGCCCCAACGAGTGAAAAGAATAAGGAAATCAATGAGTTATACCTTGTTGAGGGTGATTCTGCGGGTGGTTCTGCAAAGCAGGGTAGAGATAGACGCTTCCAAGCGATTTTACCTTTACGTGGTAAGGTATTAAATACTGAGCGTGCAACGATTGATGCAGCCCTAAAGAATGAAGAAATTAATACGATGATTTATACCATCGGTGCAGGCTATGGACCTGATTTTGATTTAAAGAAATGTAATTATAAGAAAATCATTATCATGACCGATGCCGATGATGATGGCGCCCATATTCAGGTATTGTTATTAACCTTCTTCTTTAACCATATGAGACCTTTAGTAGAGGATGGTAGAATCTATTTAGCCCTACCTCCACTATTTAAAATAACCAAGCGTGGTAAAACAGAAGAAATTGTTTATGCATGGACGAATGAGGAAAAGGATAAGATTTTAGCTTCATGTAAATGTCCAACGATTCTACAGCGTTATAAAGGATTAGGTGAAATGAATGCTGAGCAATTATGGGAAACCACAATGAACCCAGAAACGAGAACTCTTGTTCAGGTACATGTAGAGGATGAGGCAGAGGCTGAATCCCAGGTTAATGTATTAATGGGTAGTGATTCTGAAAGAAGAAGGAACTGGCTTGAAAACCATGTATCCTTTACATTAGAGGAGGAATAGTCTATGGCAAAGAGTGATTCGATTAAGAAAAAGTTAGACATCTTCCTAAAAGAAAAATTCCAAGAAACCAAATTAGAGGATGCTCTAGGAGACCGCTTTGGTCGTTATTCAAAATATATTATTCAAGAGCGCGCAATCCCAGATGTAAGGGATGGATTAAAGCCTGTACAAAGAAGAATTCTATATGGTATGTTCAATATGAAGGTTACCTCAAACCAGCCATATAAGAAATCCGCCCGTATCGTTGGTGATGTTATGGGTAAATATCATCCACATGGTGATTCATCCATCTATGAAGCCTTAGTACGTATGAGTCAATCTTGGAAAATGGGTGTTACCCTAATTGATATGCATGGTAATAATGGTTCTATCGATGGCGATGGCCCTGCAGCCATGCGTTATACAGAAACAAGATTATCTAAGAATGCAGAATTCCTACTACAGGATTTAGATAAGAATACGGTTCCTTTCATTCCAAACTTCGATGATGAGGAAACAGAACCAACCGTTTTACCTGCAAGATTCCCAAATCTTTTAGTCAATGGTGCAATGGGTATTTCATCAGGTTATGCAACCTATATTCCAACCCATAATATCAATGAGGTTATAAATGCGACCATCGCAAGAATCAATAACCCCAATATGACTGTAGATGACCTACTTGAAATTATGCCAGGTCCAGACTTCCCAACCGGTGGTATCATCATGGGTCGTGATGGCATTCGTGAGGCATTCTTGACAGGTGCAGGTAGTGTCGTTGTAAGAAGTAAATATGAAATTGAAGAAATGGGTCAAGATCAAGAAAGAATTGTCATCACTGAAATTCCATATGATACTCTAAAAAGTAAAACCGTAGAGCGTATGGAGCAATTAAGGCTGGATGGCAAGGTACCTGATGTCATTGAATCAAGAGATGAATCTGGTAGAGATGGATTAAGAATTGCAATCGACTTAAAGAAGGGTGCGAATGCGGATGCCATCATCAATTTCTTCTTTAAGAATACCGATTTACAGTGTAATATCAACTACAATATGGTTTCTATTTGTAATAGAAGACCTATGCGCCTTGGTGTATTACCTATCCTAGATGCTTATATCGATCATCAAAAGGAGGTTATCACCAACAGAACGAATTTCTTACTCGCTAAGGCAGAAAAGAGATTACATATTGTAGAAGGACTAATTAAGATGGTAGATATCCTAGATGAGGTTATCCATACCATTCGTCATTCTCAAAATAAAGCGGATTCAAAGGCAAACTTAGTTGCTAAATTCAGCTTCACCGAAGAGCAGGCTGAAGCAATTGTGACAATGCAACTATATCGTTTATCGAACCAGGATGTTACAACCCTACTTGAGGAGAGAAAGACCTTAAATATCAATATTGAGGAATATAATAAAATCCTTTCGAGTGAAAAGGAATTATTAAAGGTAATTAAGAAAGAATTATCTGAAATGAACAAGGTAATTTCTTGCCCAAGAAGAACAGAAATTAGAAATGAATCAGCTCAAATAAAGATTGATGAAACAGATTTAGTTGCAAAAGAGCAGGTAATGGTTTGTGTATCTAGAGAGGGCTATTTAAAGCGTGCAAGCCTAAAAGCCTTTAATTCCGCTAAGAGTAATGGTACAAAGGAAAATGACTCCGTATTATTCTTAGAGGAAGCCAATACGCTAGATACCCTATTAATCTTCACAAACCTAGGTAATTTTATCTACATTCCTGTATATAAAATTCCTGAGGCAAAATTCAAAGACGTTGGTACATTTATTGCCTCAATTTGCCAAACACAGGCCAAGGAAAGATTTGTTGGTGTATTTAAGATTGAATCCTTCGATGATTCAAAAGAATTAGTACTTTGTACTAAGAAGGGTCAAATTAAGCAAACTTTGCTTTCAGAATTTAATATCAACAGATATACAAAACCAGTACGTGCTATGAAAATATCGGATGACGATGAGCTCGTTGGTGTAGATATTATTGATGACCCACTTGAAATTATGGTATTCACAAAATATTGTGAGGCCTTAAGATTCCGCTCAACCGATGTACACCTATATGGTACAAACGCTGGTGGTACTAAGGCAATTTATCTAAAGCCTGGGGATGAGGTTGTCAACTGTATTTATTGTAATAAGAATGATGATTTCTTATTATTAACAAGCAGGAATACCATTAAGAGATTAAAGGTTACGGATGTATTACTAACGAGAAGAGGAAGATCGGGTAGTGCTCAAATCAAGAGATTAAAATCAAACCCTTATATCCTACTCGATGCAATGAAGATGACACCAAATCAATATAAGGAAAACCTTCCTGTCATCTTAATTTATAAAAATGGTAATGATACCATTGATGCGTTTAGCTTAAAATATAATGTATCGGATGCCGGTAAGACCATTCAAAGTGAAAACCCTGAATTCAAAGAATTAATTCGCTTCATGCTACCGAAGCCAGAAAAGCCAGACGCAAAGGTTTCTGCAGATTATTTACAAGAAGATACAATCTTCTCCCCAAATATGCAAGCAGAAAACCCTCAATCCATCATCTATGATGATGAAGAGGATAAATCCTTAAAGGCATCTAAGCAATCCAATCAGGATTTATTAAATGACCTAGATGCGATTTTAGCACATCATGGAAATAAAACAAATGATTCCTATCAACCAAGCTTAGATTCTAAGGACAACGAAAAAAATAAGGATATTAAATTCAAAAAAATATCCTTATTCGATGATGATGATCTAAATTAAAGAATAGAATAGAATCCTTATCTTTTGGTAAGGATTTTTATTATTTTTCTATTTCTATAGCTTATATAAATAATTATATAAATATTTCATAAAATTATATTTTTTATGGTAAAATAAAAAAAAGGATTTTAAATTTTTAAATAAAAGGAGGTTATGGCTTATGAATCAACAAGTAATTTCATTTCTAATCCATTGGCTACCAACCTTAATATTCTTAGGAATGCTAGGTATTGGCATATTATTTGGCTTATGGCGTGGTATGCGTAAAAGTATAATTCTTGCGATTCAAGCAGGAGTATTATTCATAATCCTATTAATCGTATATTTATCTATTGCAGGAGCTGCATCTACAGATACAGGACTTTTCGACCTCGTCTCGCAAATTGCGGGTAAAGGTACCATTCAAAACGCCTTAGGTGTATCGGAATCCTGTCAAAGCTTTAAGGAATGCTTTATTGAATTTATTCCTAAGCAGATGCCTGAAAACGAAGGCTTAGCCTTAATTATTCAAGATAATGGACAATATCTTGCAACCCTTGCTGAAATGGCAGTAAGAATAGTCGTTGCCTCAGTCTTAGGTATCGTTTATATTCTTGGTATATTTATTCTATATTTGGTATATTTGATTTTCTATCCTCAAAGAAGATATGAAAAAAATCTAGAAAAAGATTATTACCAAAATACAAAGAATAAGGAACTACAAGAAAAAAGACGTAAGAAAAAGGAAGAAAAGAAGCGCAAGAAGGAAGAAGCTAAGGCTTCTATCGTAAATAATGAAACAATTGAAGACCCAGGCATAAATTTAGATGCCCTAAATGATGAAATTCATTCCGATGAAGAAATAAATGATGAGGAAATCGATAAAGATGCCTTAAATGACATTGACTTTAATGAAATCTCCTTAGAGGATGATGAGGAAAAAGAAAAGAAGGAAGAAGAGCCTGAGGAGCCTATTTCCTCTGATGAAGAGGAAAAGGAAGAGCCTCATAAGCCATTTGTTTATAAGAAAAGAAGACTATTTGGTGCATTAATTGGTGGAGTAAGAGCCTTAATTTCAGGCTTAATCTTCCTATCCTTTGTTGGAGGATTCTTCTATATTCTAGCAGGAGGACCTGGAGATGATGTTACTCCAGTTGAGCTCGATTGGCAGGATAATACCTATAATTTAGCTTATGGTGCATATAAGGATATTGAAACCTATGGTTCTACAGGTATTTTTAAGGTATTAAATGCATTTAAGGGTACAGACAATGCCCCACTATATTTATTTGCTGCAGACTTAGTTTACCAAGGTGGACTAAAGGATGAGGCACAAAATGTTAATGAAAATGTATATTTTAGAAAAGAAATATCCTCCTATACAAAATTTGCACGTGATACATTCAATTTATTACTTTCTTATGGCGGAGAAGAAATAAGAGATGCCATTTTAAAGAGTAAAACGGAACAAGTTGATATGATGGATACCATTATATCTGTAATGCTAAAGGATGGATTCCAAAGGGATTTCAATTTATTAATTGATAATTTTGAAGAAACAACCTATTTCTTAAATCTATCCTTCTCCTTAATTTCTTCCTTTGTAAATCATATGGATAAGCTAAATCTTGAGGAATCTATGGGAACGGATACCATATCCTTAATCCAATTATTATTCAAAAAGGGTTATTTAGCGGATCAAATTCCTTATGAGAAATATGTTAAGGACAACAACTTACAAAATGAGCTTGAAAGCTATTATATCTCTCCAGATTTAGTCATTTCAAAGGATAATACAAAAACCATCATGAATATGCTATTTGGCTTCCTATCTGTACAGCATGCTAAAGAAGAAGACCAAGTAAAGATGGTATTAGATATTATCGAAAATATAATGCCATATATTACCGATTTTTCCTTCTTCCAAGAGGAAAATTCCGATAATGTTTCTATGGTACTTGCAAGATTATACCAATTCGTTCAAAATACATATTTTAAGCAAGCTGCAGAGGCTACCTTAGCGTCTTATTATACAAGTACTACTCCAGTAGAAAACCCATATAAGAGCTCAAAATATGCAAATGTAAAATGGGTATCTGAGCTTAAGAGCTTAGTCAATTCCTTAGAGGATATCCTTGTATTATATAATCATGCATACAAACAAGATAATTCTATATTAGATAATATCTTTAATATCTTTAATACAAATAGAGTAGACTATCAAGAGGATATAATAAAATATGAGGATATTAAAAATAACGTAGGTAATTCCTTCTTGCTTGGGGATATCTTAGGTAGTGAATATGGTACTAAGCTTATTGAAACTGGCTTTAGAGAAATGCTACCAAACCTAGAGCTTCCAAAAATTCATTACGCCAATGTAATGAATAGTGATGGTACGGTAAAGGAATATGGTGAATTCTATCATTTATTATGTGCTCTACAATCCTTCGGTGAAAACCAAGATAATCTAAATCTAATTCGTGATTTACAAAATGGCTTCACAGCAGATAAGGATTCGATCTTTGATTTAATTGATCGGTTAGCAGATTCCTTATTTATGAAGGATTCAAACGACAAATCTGTAATCAATCATGTATTATCCTCTACAATATTTACAGCAGTATTCAGTGAATTCTTATTATCAAGCAATTCAAATGAAAGCTTTAGCCTATACATTGATGAATCCTTACTTGTCACTCTTGATGGCAATGTAACAAGAATCATAGAAAGCAAGGATTTATATACCTTCTTTGAAAAGATAAAAGGATTAATTAGCGTACTAAGAAATATTTCAGATGATTCTAATATGAATGAATTAGTGGATTCTATACTATGTGAGGAGGTCTATAATACATTAGATTCCTTAATTATTGAGGGTACTCTATCTAAGCTACTCGTTGACCATATCAGCGGTGATTTTGTAAAACTTCCAAAGGAATTAAGAGATGGAACTGGATATATTTCAAAGGACGGAAATAAATCCGAGCTAAAGAATTTAATTGGATTATTCCAAGTTGCATCCTTTAAAATATCAAATCTACTTGACGATTCATCGGAACAACTAAATTCCATCATCGATATGCTAAAGGGCATAACAAAAGAGGATTACAATAAGATTTTAGAATCCAAAATTGTATATTATTCCTTATCCAATTATCTATTAACTCATAAAGATGGCTTCTTAGGTGATGCAGATTTAATTATTCCAAATATTACTAAGGATAATTTACCTGATGAAATTGATATTCATGAAGCTATCAAAAAGGTTGAAATTATAGATTTCTTAACTAAGGCATGTACAATCCTTCCAGAGGATATGAATTCTATCGATATGGGTTCTTTAGTAAACTCCATCGTAGATGATTCAAGTATTACAGATAATATCATTTTATCTGCAACCATTACCAATATGATGGTCAATGTAGATGCTATTCATAATTCCATTGATGGAATCATTATTATCCCATCCTCTTATAAGGCAGAAGCCGAAAAGAGTAAGCTTGATAATTACACTAAGGATAATATATGGTACCCTGAACAAAAAAGACTAATGCGAAGCATTGGTGCATTATTAGCTGATGTAAAAGATTCTTCAAGCAATAGAGTAACGATCACAGACCCAAATATTAGCGATTATATCTTTGATTCATTCAAGAATCTAAATGAGGATTATGAGGATTCAACAAAGCTTACTGCAGCTTATGAATCACAGATTATGCAAGCAACAATCTCTAAGAGAATTGATGATTTAGATTTCTTATCGAATGAAAAGAAGGTATGCCTAAAGAATGATACAATTTATAAGGAAGAAGAGTTATCCTCTTTAGTCGATTTAATTAATCTATTTGACTTAGATTTAAAGAATACAAATATCTTATCTAGTGCTATGAATCAGGAAACTGTATTAAAGCTTTTAAATCCATATAGGGATAAATATAATGTCATTCACGATTATACAAATTTACATCATCAATATGAAAATAAGATTACAGGATTAATCTTAACCGAAGGTATTGAGGATGCAACAACGATTCCACAAGATGCTTATGTTGCAGGTGAATTATATATTACAGAGGTTGAAGCAGAGGCATTAATTGAATGCCTATCCCCATCTAAGCTAAACTTAAATTTGAATAACTTCCAATTTGATGGTAATTCGATTCGTGTATCAACATTAAAAAAGTGTATGTACAAAAGGAATGGTGATTCTTTTGTATTAGATGAAGAAGATAACCCAACATTAATTTCTAAGATATTACTTCAAAAATTCTCAGATCAATTAGTAACCTATGATTATTTAGATGTACCTATGCAAGATTATGATACTACCGTTCAAAGAATTAATAGTACTTCAGCATATTATTTCTTAAGTTCTATTGAATCCTTAGATCCTAATTTCAATTTAGGTCAAACCATCAATGATGTTGTATTACCTGATCCTAATAATGATGAATTAATGAAGCCAATACGATTAAGTACCATCTTTAGAGCATCTGTTTCTAAGAATGTTGTCATTACTGTTGACTCTGCTAAAATGGATCCTGTTGTATCTATAGACTACGCAACTAAGACTAGAAATTATAACGATACAAAGGATGTAACAATTCTTACTGCAGATGAAACAATCAATACATTCAAGGCAATAGAGAAGATTAATTCAACTACATTATCCGATATTAATTTATCTTTAGAAACGATTCGAGCATACGATACCACTACAAGGAATATTGTTCTTGCATCAAATCTAATTTCTGCAAGAATATCTGAAAAAATACTTGCGCAAGAGGCACCAAAAGACTATACAACTCTTACAACCATAAGAGGTACCTATAGACCTATAGAAAATGTAGAAGCAATCAATATTCAATCATCTACAAGCATCCCTAATTATAAGTTATTAGATGCTGGTCAGATTGAAGATTACATAGATGCAACTACACCTACCCATGAGATTTCATCGATTGAGGTATTAGGTGCAGATATGGTAACTGCTGGTTCAACAAAAACCTATACTGTAAAGGTAAATCCAATAGATACCCTAGGTAACAAGAATGTTACATGGTCTATTGTATCTGGTAATTCCTTAGCTACAATTGATGCCTCAACAGGCCAATTAACTGCAAACGCAACAGGTACAATCATTATTCGTGCTACATCAAAAGATTCCAATTATAGTGATGTATATGGTGAATTAGAGATACAAATTGTATAAGAACAAAACCACTCGCATGGGTGGTTTTTTTCTAATAATACAAATAAAAAACATAATTATATTAATGTAATATAATGCTATTCATTCAGATTCAAAAAAGAAAATAAAGAAGATTTAGATTAAATAAAATTTTAAAAAGGGTTCCATTTCAGATAAAATTATGAATAAATCCTAAGGATTAAGTATATTTTTTACAAAAAGTTTCAAATACCACTATATTTTTGAAGAGAATTTTGATACAATACAAAAGGTATAAAAATATATAGGAGAAAAGTAACATGATTAAAGTAAATGATTTAAAGAATGGTGTTGTAATTGAATACGATGGCAAGCTTATGCAGATTATTGAATTCATGCATGTATTACAGAACAAGGTTGCCTATGTACGTGTAAAGATGAAGGATTTAAGAACTGGTGCAGTACTTGAAACAGCATTAAAGGGTTCTGATTCCGCATTTAAGAGAGCATTCATTGACAAGAAGGCTATGCAATATATTTATGCAGATGGTGCTTCATATGTATTCATGGATCAAGAAACTTATGAGCAAATTGAAATTCCTGCTGAAAGACTTGAATGGGAAAAGAATTTCCTAAAAGAAGGTATGGGAGTTCAAGTACAGTTCTATGGCACTGAAATTTTAAATATCGTATTACCGGATAAGGTAAGCGTAGTAGTAACTACTGAGCCTGCAGTTGCAGGTAACACTAAGACAAACTCTTTAAAGGATGCATTCTTAGAGAGTGGCTTCTTAGTAAAGGTACCTATGTTCATCGAAAATGGTGAGGAAATTATCGTTTCTACACTTAATGGTGAATACGTATCTCGTGCAAAGTAATACGACTCATTAAACGATGCATTGCATCGTTTTTTTCTTTTTTTATAGGACAATATACCCTAATATGTCTTAAAAAGTTGTACTTTAAATAATATTATTGTATAATATATTTAATTTTTAGAAATGATAACTATGTTTTTTTGAAAATGAACGATGAAAAGGAGACATCTAGTATGAGTAAGAAAAAGCTTTGGATTATAATAGGAAGCTCCATAGCCGCTTTAGTTATAGTTGCGGTTGCGCTAATCTTAGTTTTTACCTTAGGAAGTAAAGGAAAAACCGAAGATGGCTTTTTAGATTCTGCAAGATCCATCAAGGTAGTTGAAATTGAAGGTAGTGCTACCCTAGAGGATGAAGATGAAAGCATTCCATGCTTCAAGGGAATGAATCTATACAGTGGAGATAAGGTAACCGTAAATCAAAAATCCGTACTTGTTGTAAGATTTGATGAGGATAAATATGTATATTTAGGAGAAAATACAAAAATTAATATCAAATCTGAGGGTAAGGATAGATATAAAACAAATATCTTTGTAGAAGAAGGTATCGTACTAGCTGAGGTGCAAAATAAGCTCCATGAGGATGAGGAATTTTTCCTATCCTCAAATAATTCCGTCATGGCAGTAAGAGGTACAGTCTTTGGCTTAAACGTTATAAGAGGGGAAAATGAAATCATTGAAACCTATTCGGTATATAAGGGAGTTACCGAATTAGTTGTATTCGATAAAAAGGATGGAAAAATCATAAAGGGGGCTGTAAAAAAATAAATTTCAGCAATGAGATTTAGAGCTTACAGCTCTTTTCTTTTTGCCCAAAGACTTAAATAATAAAAAATACCCATTTTTGGGCATACTTAAAAGGAAAACCGCAGTTTTCAAAAATTTTTTAGCTT
>NZ_JAXFPY010000031.1:0-6543 GCF_034179385.1 Anaeroplasma sp. | reverse complement strand
TAAATTTGTAAATAAGTAGTAAATGTTATTTTAATAAGCAGTTAAGCCATTTTTGAGATTTTAATTTTAAAAATTATGGATACTTTATAAAATTTGTACTATTACCTTTGGTGCGTGAATTAAAAAATGGGGAAACACAAGGAATATAGAAGAAAAAAAGCCATGATTTCCATGGCATTTGTTTTATATTGGCAGCAGCTATAGGGTTCGAACCTATGAATGTTGGAGTCAGAGTCCAATGCCTTACCACTTGGCTCAGCTGCTATGGATAAAAAGGTCCAATATTTCGGACAGTATATATTATATAACAAATATTTTCGTTGTAAAGCCCCTGTTTTACTTTTTTTGTTTCATACTTTATTTATTATATAAATAAAAACTGAAGAGATGCCAAAGCACCTCTTCATTTCATTTTTATTTATTACTTAATGCAGTAAATAGACTTCTTACCTGCGAATACAGATACACCAGGGAACTGTCCACGACCATTTAGATCATCTTCAATTCTCATTAACTGGTTATACTTAGCGATACGGTCTGTACGAGATGCAGAACCAGTCTTGATCTGACCTGCGTTAGTACCAACAACGATATCAGCAATTGTAGTATCCTCAGTTTCACCAGAACGGTGAGAAACGATTGCAGTATAACCTGCTCTCTTAGCTGTTTCGATAGCTTCGAAAGTTTCAGTTAATGTACCAATCTGGTTAACCTTGATTAAGATTGCATTAGCAACGCCAAGCTCGATACCCTTTACTAATCTCTTAGTATTTGTAACGAATAGGTCATCACCAACTAACTGAACCTTGTCACCAAGCTTATCCGTTAAATACTTCCAACCTTCCCAGTCATCCTCAGCAAGACCATCCTCGATAGTAACGATAGGGAACTTCTCAACTAGGTTCGTATAGTAAATATCAACCATTTCCTTAGAAGTGAATTCACCCTTATCAGCCTTTAATACATACTTCTTAGTTTCTTCATTGTAGAATTCAGATGCAGCAACATCGATACCTAAGCAAATATCCTTACCTGGCTCATAACCTGCAGCCTTGATAGCCTCAACTACACGCTCGAAAGCCTCTGTGTTAGAAGTTAACTTAGGTGCATAACCACCCTCATCACCAACAGATGTAACATATCCGTTAGCCTTTAAAATCTTCTTTAATGCATGGAATACTTCAGCACCCCAACGAACAGCTTCCTTAATAGAAGGTGCACCAACAGGAAGAATCATGATTTCCTGGAAATCAATACAGAAATCTGCATGAGCACCACCGTTTAAGATGTTCATCATTGGTAAAGGTAACTGCTTTGCATTGAAACCACCAAAATAGTTATATAGAGGAATTCCATAATAGTTTGCAGCTGCACGAGCACAAGCCATAGAAACACCTAATGTAGCATTTGCACCAAGATTTGTCTTGTTTTCAGTACCATCTAACTGAATCATTAAATGGTCGATAGCAACCTGCTGTGTAACATCCATACCTAAAAGCTTAGGTGCGATAACGTCATTAACGTTCTTAACAGCCTTTGTTGTATCCTTTCCTAAGTAACGGCTCTTATCACCGTCTCTTAATTCAAGTGCTTCATGAACGCCTGTAGAAGCTTCAGATGGAACTAATGCACGTCCGAAAGCACCAGATTCAGTTGTAACTTCAACTTCAACAGTTGGGTTACCACGAGAGTCTAAAACTTCTCTTGCATAAACGCTTGTAATAAATGGCATATTTTTTTATCTCCTTAAATAATTATAGTTTTTTAACCATCATCTATTATACAATAGTTTTCAAAATAAAAAAATCCCCCTCTTTTACTTTTTAGAGGGGAAAACACTTTCATTTAATTTCACTTCTTTAATTATATTAATTAAAACTAATTTTTGCCCTTGACTATACGGTATACAAACCAAAATGCCCAAATATAAAATATGAAATCTATAACACCATAAATAATATATACAACATCTAAATTATTTATACCAAATAATAAGGCTGAGGCAGGAGATGTAATAAAGGAAATCCAAAAGCTTGGATAAGTAAATATTAAATATATCCTATATTCTCCTATAACCATATGGGATATTGCATAAAAGCTATATATGCAAAAGAAAATAGAAAGGATCAAAAATAGGATTGCAAGCACAGGATATAAAATATGATAGCTATAATATCCCCTTCTGGTTCTATAACCTATAAATAGAACCATGATTATCAAAGAAAAGGAAATAGGGAATTTTAGAACTACATTAAATAAATAATCTAATGCACCACCAAGTATTCCACCTAGTATAGCTGCAATTAATCCGTTAAGGATAACATGCTTTACATCCTCTTTATATATAGGCTCATGCCAATTGTTTTTATTAAACATAAATATCACCAAAGAAACAATTGTCTAAAAATTCTTCTTTATAATCCTCTATATTTTTTATTCTACCTTTTTTGGCCTTTTTATCATCTTCTTTAATGTAAAAAAGGATATGACAATACCAAGAACAATAAATACTAGGTTCAATACCAAATCTAAAAGGAAGGAACGTTTAAATTCCTCTGAATTTGCCATTGCAAATTTAAATGCATCCATTCCTCTATAAGCTAAATCTGCCTCTATCATTAGATTATTTGCTAGGATGATATATATAACAAACACTGCAAGTAAAATGGAAATTGTTGTAATAACAAAGCTCATCAAAATCATCATTTTGTTTTGCTTGCCACCAAATTTTGAATATAGGAATGTACCAAGAATAATAGATATAAAGGATGCAAATGCGGTTATATATCCTAAAAGACCTAAGCCTATAGTTAATAACACTCCAACAAGTGCACCAATGAAGAGGCCACCCATCCCTTTTAAATAGTTATTTGGTGCTTCTTCGTATTCATCATTTATCTTTTCAATCTGGTTGTTTACATTTGCAATCGCATCATTTGTAAGTCGAACCTTAATGGATAATTCAGGAATTGGTGCTAATTTTGAATTAAGATCATCCATTTCAATACCACTTAAAGGGCAAACATCTTTTTTAGGAGCCTCAAACTCATGAAGTAAATTCAATATTACAGGTAATACTTCCTTAAATTTCTTTTCTATTCCTCCTGAGGTCATTACTCCAATGGTAACAACTACACCAAATTCTAATGCAGAAGCTGAAACCATAGAAAAATTGTGAGCTTTTATTCTACTTATAAATGCATTTTTCTTTTCTAAAGGCATATATGTTGAAAAAACTAATACAGGTCCAATGTCTAATGGACGCGCTAAAACATTAACCTCATATCCATCGATTTGTCCATAAGCGGTATATTTTTCATATGTAAATTCATAAGAAGATAATGCGTTTATTACATGCTTATTCATATTTTAAATCCTCCTTTACTCAATTATATTATAAAACCGCAAAAAGAAAAAGAGCATAATTGCTCTTAATCATTAGAAATAGATTCTAAAGCTACACTTTCTTCTACAATATCTTCTTCTTTATTCTCTTTAATAAAATCGCCTGTAAAATGCAAGATAAAGGAACTAATCTAGTCATTACTATCATGAAAAATCGCTTTAGGCTCTTCATTTAACCACTTAGGCTCACTAGGAGTTTCATTAATTTCTTTTTTGGTAAAGCAAGAAATTATTATCAAAATAAGTGTTAATATTGCCATAATATCAGACATCAAAAAAACTACACCTGGCCAAAAACTTTGAAATCCCTCCATAACATTAAATGCTAACAAAACTGGAAAACTTAGACTAGCGACGATGGATGAAATTATTGCATATTTCTTTTGTTTCTTCACCAAGAATATGATATATAAAGGAATTGTAATAAATAACTCAATCCAAAATGGTTGCCTAAAATCATAAAATAATGTCAATGAGAGCAAAATAGTAATCCCCATAATTACACATATTATAATAAACCATATAAGATCGCTTTTTCTTTTTAATTGTCCCATAAAATTGTTACTCTCCTTTAACATCCAGGTTTACGTATAAATCCACACTTAAGACACCATAAAGCCCATTCTTTTGCTTATTCTTTTTTATAATATGATTAATTATTTAATACTTCTTCTTCATTTTCAATAGAATTTGTCTCTTTATTCTCTTTAATAAAATCACCTGTAAAATGCTCAATCAGCATAGATAATCTCTTATATAGAAGAATTGTGATTGCAAATACTAATACATAGCGGAATAGATTAAATGGTAATACACCTGCAAATAAATAATATGCCATAAAATTAGATTCTACGACAACCCCATTACCACCGGATATAATTCCATCCATAGTTTTTACTAAAGCTACCATTGGGAAATGCGCTAAATTGATATATGCAGGAATTAGAATTAACCAGTTTGCAACTACACTTGCAAATGTACCAGATGTCATACCTATACCAATAGATATAAATGCACCCTTTAGTGTTCTATGCTTCTTATAGAATAATCCTGTAGGAATCACCATCGCAAGACCAATAAGTAAATCGGCAAGCTCACCAACACCTACAGTCACTGTACCAGGTAATTTACAGAAAAACCTGACAAAGATGGTAATTACACCACTAAGTGGTCCATACATAAAGGAAACTAAAATGGCAGGGACATCCGAAAACTGTACATCTAGCCAGCTTGGGAAGAATGGTAAATTAAATTTACCAAAATAATATAAGATAACGGATAATGCTGCAAATACAGCAATCACTCCCATTTGCTTAACATTCATTTTCTTGAAATGGAATCTATAGGACATGTAATAATGCAAATTACCAAAGGATGCTAAAAAGAATAAAGCACCACCGATTTCAAGCAAATAAATGAACCATGCTGGAGAATATTTTTCTCCTGCATCTGTTGCAATTGTCTTTAGATGATTATTTAATACAACACCTATAACAATCATAGAAATGCCTAGTAATAATAATACTAAGCCAACAATTAAAGCCTTTAACGTCTTCCTAGACTTCTCCATATTCATGATATCCTCCTTGAAAGAACAAAAGGGTAAATAAATTTCCCCTTAAGGAGCTTAGGCTCCTTTTTTAAGTGCTTCAAAGAACTTGAAGTCGCTTTGGTGTGTTCACACCTCTACGTAATAGATATTCTATAGTATGAATATCACACACGCTACTTTTTCTATATATATTTAATGCTCCATTTATATCCGCATGAATGCATTTTCCTTCTTTTGTTTTATACAATCCTCTTTTTATTCTTTCTCCACTAAAAGTATATTCTTTATTTTTCCCTTTAGAATATATTGGTAAAGGATCTAAATCAAAGAATGATGATGCTGATGTATAGGATTCTTCTTGAATTATACATTCTATTCCATTTTTAGAACATAAATATTTTATTCTATTTATTAGTTTTCCAAATGGAATCATCAAGAATTTTTGATTATTTTTCTTTATCTTTTCTTTTTCTATATGTTTAGAATAATTATCTTTGGCATAATATTCCTTACTTATGACAAATCCTTTATTTTGGAAATCTTTCGAATTTCCAATAATGATTCTATTTATATTATTTAGAAGACAATAATTAATAATCATTTTAGAACTCTTATAGATATAATATTTTATCTTATTATCTCTTTTTTCCATTAAATGAATCATTCTTTTCGTCATTATATTTTTATAGGATTCATCTATAGATAAATTCGTTCTTAAATCCTTTAGATAAATTCGTTCTTGGGTTAATGGATTTATATTTTTCCTTAATACATATTGATTTTCGCTTTTCAATTTAGCCATTTTCTTATTATAATACTGGTTCATAGACTTTAGTCTTTTTCCATCTATAATAAAGGAATTGCCCTTTGTTGTTACACATGTAGCTAAATTATTTACTCCTAAATCAATAGCTAAAGTAGTATCACCTTTGGATTCTTTTCTTTCTTCTTCATCTAAATATGTATATGCTATTTCAAATTTCTTACCATTAAATAAAGGAATAATAGATACTTCTTTAATCTTTTTATTGGTTAGATATCTTGGAATACTAAGACGAATAAAATATTCATCAGGTAATTCAAGCATGCTTGGATTTATGTATTTCTTTAAAATTTTTATATCCGGAGCTATTTCTCTTAAGAATTGTTTAAATGGTACTGAAAGCGGAATATTAAATATTCTTTTACCCTTCTCCATTTTCTTACCCAAGTATGAAAATGTAATGGGATAATACCCTTTAATATATTCTGGTTCTTTAGCTGTAATTTCTAAATTATTATCTTTTTGATATTTTAACAAATTAAAATAGGATTCATAAGCTTCATTAGCTGAAAAGATTGTTTTTTGGAATACTTCTGAATTCAACCATAAAGACACTTCATGATTTTTAATCATTTCATAATTATCATATTTATCAACATATGTCTTGTCAATCTCATAATTCTTTTTAATATTAGCTAAAGCTACATTATATGCTTTCTTACACATTCTTGAAAGAAATCTATAGATAAAAAATTCACCTCTAGTAGATTTTAGTTTTTGTTTTAAAACTTTATATCTTTTCACATCAATTCACCTCCTCTCT
>NZ_JAXFPY010000122.1:0-2129 GCF_034179385.1 Anaeroplasma sp. | reverse complement strand
CCGCATATGATGATTATATAACAAAAAAAGAAGATGCCTCAATTGTACATTTTTACTGTACCCAAATTGAGCATCTTCATTATACCTTTAACATGAAACCAATCCTCACTATAAGAATATAGTCCCACTCCAAAGACATAGAAAATGGAGAATTTCTTCTTTACTCTATCGAATTCTATAACCCTACCATTTTTTATCCAAAAAAAAGATTTTATTCGTTTTATTCTAAAGATTTCTAGATCCTCTTAAGGAATAACATTTTACTTTAAGGCTATAGGCATATTGCTAAAAAAATCCGTGTGAGTATGATATACAATTGCTTTAACCAGAGGATATAACCTCAAAAACATTATATCCAAAAAAATATTGCTTTTAAATTGTTTTTCATTCAATTATCTAATATAATTTTAAATGGTGATGTTGTGTGTTAGAATACTATAGATTATATCTTCCTAAATCAAAAAGGGAAGTTAAAATTGAAGTTTCTGTTCCAAGAAACAGAGACAATGTAACCTTTGATACTATCTATTTTTTAGATGGTCAAAATGCATTCAAGGACTCTCATGCCTCCTTTGGAAGATCCTTAAGAGCAGCAAAGATATTAGGTCTTGCAGCAAAGGAAATGGGGAAAAGAATTCTTGGAGTCGCTATATACAATAGTGAATCTGATTTAGGTAGAATCAATGAATATTCTCCATTTAAGATTATAAATGTTGCATCAATCGAATGGAAAAAGCAGGATTTAAAGGTTTGTAAAAACTATTGCGATGATTTTATAAATACAATTATTCCATTTATTGAGAAGAAATATAAAACCTATAATTCCTATTCACATAGAGCCATCTTTGGTTCTAGTCTTGCAGCAATTACTGCAGTTTATATGTCCTTTTTATATCCGGATTCCTTTAAATATGTTGCAAGCTTCTCTACCCCGGTATTCTTATATTCAAAGGAATTCTATTCCTTCTTAGATAAGAATAAAAAGGAAGATAGAAAAATCTTCCTTTATGTAGGTAAAGAGGAGCAATCCGATGATATATATGATAAATTTATATATTACAATAGCTCCTTAGAGCTTTATAATTATTTTAAAAAGAATCATATTAATACAAGATTATGCATTGACCCTAAAGGAGTCCATAATGAGGAGACTTGGGGTAATCATATCCAAGATTTTATTAATTATATGTATTATGATGATATTTATTATACGCTTTAAGAAAAATCCGCTTCAATCGAAGCGGATATTTTTTATTCATTTGCCAAGGTTACGCCAGATAATGCTTCATCAATGGCTTGAGCAGCCTTTTTACCAGCACCCATAGCTAGAATTACTGTTGCAGCGCCTGTTACTGCGTCTCCACCAGCCCAAACTAAATCATGAGTGGTCTTACCTGTTTCCTCATTTGCGATTAAACAGCCATGGCTATTTGTATCAAGACCTGGAGTTGTAGATGAAATTAAAGGGTTAGGTGATGTACCTAAAGACATAATTACCATATCTACATCCATAACGAATTCAGAATTTGGAATGACCTGTGGTCTTCTTCTTCCTGAAGCATCAGGCTCACCAAGCTCCATACGAACACACTTCATACCTGTAACATTACCCTTTTCATCTGTAAGGATTTCCGTTGGGTTTGTTAATAATTCAAACTTAACGCCCTCTTCCTTAGCATGATGAACCTCTTCAACTCTTGCAGGAAGCTCTTCTTCACTTCTACGATATACGATATGTACCTCAGCGCCAAGACGAAGTGCTGTTCTTGCAGCATCCATTGCAACGTTTCCGCCACCAACAACTGCTACTTTCTTACCTCTCATAATAGGGGTATTTGAATCTTCATCAAATGCCTTCATAAGGTTGCTTCTTGTAAGATACTCATTTGCTGAGAATACACCGTTTGCATTCTCACCAGGTATTCCCATGAACTTAGGAAGTCCTGCACCTGAACCGATAAATACAGCCTCAAAACCTTCTTCATCCATTAACTCATCAATTGTAACAGACTTTCCGACAATAACATTCTTCTCTATCTTAACGCCAAGTGCTTCAACATTCTCTATCTCTTTTGCAACTACAGCTTCCTTAGGAAGTCTGAACTCAGGTATACCATAAACAAGAACTC
>NZ_JAXFPY010000085.1:0-2333 GCF_034179385.1 Anaeroplasma sp. | reverse complement strand
TATCAGTTTGACTATACCCTTGTATAAGCATTTTGCATATATCACTGTATCTTTTATTCTCACAATTATCTAAGCATTCTATAAAGTTAATTAAATCAATACTGCTGTCATCACTTTTAACACTTGCTATATCTATAAATTCTCTTTCTTCATTGGACCTTTCAAGCACTATATTATGTTTTTGTATATATAGGGTATTTTCTTTGTCCTGTAATTTCTTTTGATTTTCAATATACCTACTCATTTTGCCCCATATCCATCTAGTGGCATAGGTACTAAATTGAAATCCTAAGGTGGAGTCAAATTTATCTCTTGCCCTTAATAATCCCATCATACCTTCATGTATTAATTCTTCCTTTTTATGAGCTTCTTCATAGATCATCCATCCTTTAAATTTCTTCCATGCTATATCTATAATTAATCCCATATGCTTTTCAATAAAAATACTATCTTCATCCATATAACTATTCCCTCATTTAAAGCACTCTTACAACTTCTCTCTTATCTATATCTTTTAAATACTCTTCTAACTCTTTTGGAGTTAATTTATAACTTATAACTGTTTCATCATTTATTTTTAATTTTCTTTTTCTTCTCTCCCAGTTCCACCTATTACTCATGTTATGAGAAGGTTTTAACTTTGCCATAATTTCATTCCACCTATAATTCCTTTAATCTCTACACCATTTCATTACATTTCTAATTCTATTTGATATTTTAGTTGCTCAAATAAATCTTGTAAAATATCTTCCATTTCATCAATATTTATATTTAAATTATACTTTCCAATTATATATGATGTATCTTTCTTAGATTGATTCCCTAAAAATATTGCTAATAACTTACCGTCTTCTTTATTTAAAGTTATATTAACCATCTTATTATCACCTTTCTATATTTTATAATTTAAATTTATATATTATTTTTTGTAATCAATTATCTTTTCTAGTATGTCTTCTTCAAACACAAAATCTTCTGTGCATCTTTCATCATAGTTAGCTAAGTATACTATTGCATCTTTGTTATCATAAATATCTTCTAATACTTTAAATTTTGCAACTATTAAACCTTCACGCTCTCTTTCAAAAGGACTTTTATATTTAATTCTATCTTTTACTTTATACATATTATCTCCTTTATCTAAAACTATTTATCCACCAGCAGTACAGATCTTCTATCAAATTCTTAGGTACGAAAGCGAATATATCGCCTTCATTAAATTCCATCAATTCTTCATATCTCGGAAACTCCTTCAATACTCTAATATCACAAGTTAAGCAACCATCATATATAATAGCTATTTCAAATTCTTCATATTTGTCTAATGGTAGCAATGCTCTAGGGGTGCAGTAATGACTTTCGCTAGCTTGAACGGATAAGCTATATTTATCATCTATTCTTAACCACTCACATATCCTACTACCTCCTGGGTTATTACTAGAGAATAATGATTTACCTTCTCTAGGATATTCTTCACTTACTTTTAAATCTCTTAAAAACCTCATATCAGTTCCTCCTATTTTACTAATATCAAATCAATCTCTTCTTTCGTCATATCCTTATCAAACCTACTCTTCATCGAATCTGTTGGCAATTTTCTTTTGTTTTCTTTTACTAATTTTTTTATTCTTTCTTTTTTCTTCTATTTCAGCCTTCATTGCTTTTAATTCTTGTAGTCTTTTTTCACTATGAAATGCATAAGGGCAATTATGTAATTTTTCAACTCTACTCATCATATTATTTTCAAAGATGTCATATAAGCTACAATCTGAAAAATTATTACCACAATCTTCACAATATTTTTTACTACACAACATACCTAACTTTTCAAACTCAGGTCTCTCTATTTTAACTATTTCAAACTCAGTTTCATAAGTTCCAAATACTCTATCATGCATCCATTTATCAACTATTCTAATTGGTTCGTTTTGTGCTTTTATAGTTCTCTTCACGAATTTATCTTTTTCTTTTTGTGGTAATCTATCTAATATGCTTTTCATAGCTTTCATATTGTATGTAATTGCTGTTTTTATCCATTTGGCTTCATCTCTTGTCATGTTTCCATATTCAACCCACCTATTTACTATAGATGTATTTATTTCTACCATATGAAAAACAAATAATAAGTCCGTTAAATCTTTTGAATTTAAATACTTTTTCATATCCCTCTCCTGTTATTACCTTATTTTCTTTTTAGTTCGTTTAGCTTAATGATTATATTAGCTATATTTAACCCTGTTTTTGTTAATTCTCTATTTTCATTTATTAATCCATTTTGATTTAAAATTAATAATTGTTCATTGTCTACCAATAACAGATTTTCTTTAGTTATG
>NZ_JAXFPY010000123.1:0-16016 GCF_034179385.1 Anaeroplasma sp. | reverse complement strand
ATTTATTATTAATATTACTATAAATCTTTTCATAACAAACATACTTCTTTAATTTTTAATTCGAGATTTGTTTCTACGATACAAAGATATATCTATAATGATAATAAATGCTCCAATACGATAATTAATGAATAATTATCTATTATCATAGGAAAGTTTGTGTATACCTCATTAAGGCCTGCATTAATATATGAATTTAATGCAATAATGAGCATTTTCGTTCAAAATAGCCCATTCTAAACCGGTTTGAATTTACTCTAAAACCGTTAGTGAGGGTTCGAATCCTTCTGCCCCTACCATGAATGGCTTAGGTCATTTTTTTATTTCGTAGACATATTATTATAATATTTAATTTTTATTAAACTTGTTGGCGCAACCTTACGCTAATAAGTTTCCATTGAACCCCTACCATAAATGACAAAGGGCATTTCTTTATTTTGTAGACATATTAAAATGCGAAGCTTAAATCTAGGCTTCGCATTTTGTTACTTTCTATAGATAAATACTTTTTTACAATGCTCATTAAAATTATATGAATAGACTTTCAAAAATAGTTCTTTGTACACGTACAATTCTAAACTATTAAGTTTTACATCATCAATAATGTACAAACAACGATATTATTTAATTCTCGATTAATGCTTTCCCACTTAACCTTATCATCAGTTACTAATTCTCGCATTAAAAGTGAGATTTTTTCACTTTGTAATCACCTGGGAATCTTTATGGATACGCTTTCTCCATAACACATTGAATCATCTCCAATATCATTGTTGCAATAAGTGTAACCTTTTGCAATAAATTATTGTGCGTTTTTGTAACCTTTTTCATATATATCTAGAGTTAATTCGTAACCTTTTGCGCATTTTATGAAAAGAAAATCCCTATAGGATTTCAAATTTTTGAAAACAATAGTCTTTGAAATAACTTTTTTACTATTTATTAAAATAGTGCCAAAAATTAATCATATAGGATTTCTCGTATCCTGTTTGAATTTTCCTTTTTTTTATTTTTTTGCCAGTATTTTTCATTTTTGGATAAACAATCTTTTTCTCTTGTTTATATATCACTTCATTAACATACTCAAATTCAATCCATTCGTTTGAAATGAATTTCATGCTGTCAAAACAGGCTAAATAGATGCGACCATCTCGATCAATTGTCCCTTCCTTTTGCGATTTCATTTTTATAGTTTCATAGTCTTCTAATAAAAGTGGATATTCGGAACTATCATAATCTAGCTGAACCGCAAAATAGGCCTGCGGTTTTCCACCCTCATAAATATTTTGACCTACACCTAAAAAGTCAACCGAAACCCTAGATTCATCAAGCTTATTTAAATCTATTTTTAGACGTGTTTCTAAGCTATCAATAATGTTTTGATGAAACATAAAATCACGATCAATCTTTCCACCATTTTTAGGAAATTGCAATCTTGTCGCAATGGATGAGGTTACGCAAAGCTTAGAAATAGTGGAATCTCCTTTTCTTTTAGGAATTAATAATATATTTCCTTTTAAAAAAACTAAAGCATTGATTCCTATATGATTAGAAAACTTTGAATTTTCTAAGGGTTTTAAATATGGTCCATATTCGTAGACATCTCTTAGCCTTAAATTATCCATCAACTTATAATCAATTGCTCTATTCGTGACTAAATGATTAAAAAAATTACTTCGTGATGTGAAAAAAGTCATTTTACCATTACACAACCTTACAGAATCGAGGCGAATGGTATCTTCATTGTTTTTGGTACTTCTTCCGTGAATAGAATATAAATCTAAAAAGCAATTGACTATTAAATCATCTAACTCAAAATGTTTGTTTTCATCATCAATTACATCTAATTCATATTCTCCTTTATTCATGTATACCTCATGATAAATAAAATCTCTTTGCGTTCCATTTAAAATAACGGTTTTTTTATATGATTTATCGGCATGATAAATGGACAATAATTCTTTTGTATCGCCAGATACCTTTATCTTATCTTCTAAAAAACCAAAAAGTAATTTAATTATTCGAAGCAAAAACGCAGATAAAACAAAACCAATCATCGTTGAAATCGTTGTGGAAAATAAATCTCCTGGCATTACAAAAGAAATGGCAATCGTAATCGCAACATATATGCTGATCTCAAATAAATATTTGGCTACTCTTTCTGATTTAAAAAAATAATATAACTTAATGATTTGTTTTTTCATAAATACCTACGAACAACTTCAAACAAAACGCTATGAATTCGATAGCTTTGTTGTTTTTTGATTTCTCCCTCTTGATAATTTTTGAAGTAATTATAATAGTGAGTTTCAAGCCTTTCCATTTGTTTACAATCCATTATTTCATCACCATCAATAATCCTTTGTAAAGAGTGCTTTATATCAATTCTTCTACCTTCATAAACGACATACGATTCTTTGTTATTGATTCCATTTCTCCAATCAACCTCAATTGTTGATAAAACACCATCAATTACCAATTCCACAAATGCATAGATTGGTAATCCGGTTTTAGGACACTTTATTGTATCAACTCTATGAATTGAAATTTGCTCAAATGGAAGCCATAAATTCATTAGACTTAAGGCATTAACGCCACTATCGATAAAAGCTCCCTCAAGCTTAATTTTTTCATCATTAATATGAATTCCATCATCACTATAAGGATCATCCACATGAATGTGAATTTCGCTAATTTTACAAGCATCATAGTGTTTGTTAAATTCTATAACTTCCGCCCCGTTTTGCCAATGATACGAAACCTCAAAAATCAAATCATGGTCAGCCGCATATTTTAATAAATCATCGTATTCCTTCATATTCAATACCGCCGGCTTTTCAATAATAACATTAACGCCTCGCTTCATCGAGTTAAGGGCAATTTCATAATGCGACTTGGGTGGTGTTGAGATTATGACATAATCAAGTCCTTCCTTTTCAATCATTTCTAAATAATCTTCATAAAAAGGATAATCCTTAAATAATGGCCTTGATGCAAAATCTGGATTCGTGTCGCATATAGCTTTCAATTCTAAACAGTTTGAAGCCTTCAATCCTTTAAGATAATATTTTGAGATTGCGCCCATTCCAATAATCCCTGCATTAAGCATAATATATCATCTCCTTATAGTAAAAAATTCATAACAAATAGGTATTTAATCATACAAAAAATATATATGAAATCAAAATTACACTTGACTCTTACCAATTAAAAAACATTATTATTAACGATAATAATCACAAACAGATAAACGTAACATTAAAATTTAACCTCTATATAAAGACTATTGCCTTTTTGAAAACAATAGTCTTTTTGATTATTATTTATGTACATTTAATAAATCGACATCGATAACTCCATCAATTAATCCTAATTTATTAATGAAATCCTCTGTACTGAAGAATTCACTGTCCGATGTTGCTCTAAAGGTTAATTCTAAAATGCCCTCATCGGCTATTTCAGAATGCACCTCCTTGACAATGCAGTTCGACTCTTTTGCCACCTCAAGAATTCTTGCGATTGTAGGCTTTCCAAGCTCAGAATGTACCACAAGAACTGGGGCATTTTTTGTAAGCCTTTTTTCAAAACTTTTAAATACAGTAAGTGAAACTAAGATAATAATCGTTCCACCGATAGCCAAAATGAAATTCATAGATCCACATGCAAGTCCAATGGCCATAACAATCCAAATGGTTGCGGCAGTGGTTAATCCTCTAATTCCATCCTTTTTATGAATGATTGCACCAGCACCTAAGAAACCGACACCTGTAACAACCTGCGCAGCTAATCTCGCATAATCTCTGTTTACAAAATCTCCACTTGCTGTTTTTACAGGGAATCCATAAATCGATACAATCATTAAAATGCAAGATCCTATTCCGACTAAAAGGTGTGTTCTTAATCCAGCTGATCTTCCTCTTCTTTCTCTTTCAAGTCCAACAGCACCACAAAGAATAACGGCTAAGACTAATGCAATACTACATAATATGAAATTACCTATTGGCCATTCACCTATGTACCAATTACCTAATTTTTCTGCAATAACCTGGTCTAATGTTGTCATAATAAAAACTCCTTACTGCTCAATAATAAAAAATTATGAACTTCGAATCCGTTATAGTATTATAATTATACCACAAGTTTACTCATGCACCAAACAAAAATTATCCCAATGTAAAAATAAAAGTTGAAAAATTTAAATTGACAGTAATACACAAAGGTTTATAGCATTGCAAAACAAAAAGAAAAGGATTGCTTGATACAATCCTTATTCCATATCCATAGTATTTATTTCTTTTGGTTCTCTTGCTAATGCTACAAGACCGAAAATAGCTCCAATTGCATTAACACAAACACCACTAATAATTCCAAATACTATATTTAAAATATATAGTATCTTTGTTTTCTTTGATTTACCCATGATAGCAATAAATGCATTAATAAGTGCAAAGAATGCCATCACAAAGAAGTAAACCGCAAAGATAACCAATAATACTATAATTTGATTTGCTTGTTGTTCTGCTGTTCCAGTAAAGCTTGTTTGAATTGTACCATTCTGAAGACCTTGCATGATTGCCTGTTTTCCATCTGGTGTATTAATACTTAGGAAAATACCAGCTACAACACAAAGTGAAACGACAACAACAAAGGAATAAATAATACCTGCTAATAAAACATAATTACTTGCTTTTTTCATAAATGTCCTCCTATATATTATTTTAAAGATTATGAATTGAATTCTTTTCCTCTAACTATTAAAGCCATAGAGGTAGCTGATTTTTGGTAATCCATAGGATAGTTTAAGATATTTTCTTATTCGTACGCTTTAAGTATTCATTACATCTTTTTAGATATGCTTTGTAATATTCATTCACCTTTAGCATAATCTCTTTCTTGATCCAATATTAGAAAAAAATTTAGCCATAAGAATTACCCATTTAAAATTTTACTCTAAATCATTATTCTTGTAAATAGCCTATGGATTTGATCCTATCATTTTAAAATATTTTTATTGCCTTTGGCTCCACCCTTAATTCTAAGAAATCCTCTTCTCCATAGTATTCACCATCGACATTAATAGGTCTTTTATCCTTGAATTTAATATGAAGCTCTTCTTCCTCATATAGCTTAATAATTTTTGATTTCTTTTTAAATACCATTAGGAATGCGAATGCGAATAATGGTCTTAGAGCATGACGATATTCACAAACATATAAATGAATTTTACCATCATTTAGCTTTTGTCCATGAAGCCAAAAGCCTCCCATATGTAGGGAATTTAATGCAATGAATAAATATGCATTACCCGTCCTTTCCCCTATAGTATAGGAAAATGAACTCTTTTTAAAGATTTTACCTATAGCTCTAAAATAATAACAAAGCTTGCCAAAGAATTTCTTTGCAGGATCATTTTCATAGGTAACAGAGGAAACAGAGCCTGTTGCGAAGGCATATATATAATAGCATTCATTCATTTTGGTTAAATCGATATCGATTTCCTTATCTTCTCTTATTCGTTTTATAATGCCTTTAATATTCTTATATTTATAGGTATGACAAACATCATTACATGTCCCCATAGGTACAAAGGCCATTTTTGGCTTTTTCGCCAGACACATTACTCCATTAATGGCCTCATGAATGGTACCATCTCCACCCATGGTAATGATAGTATCATAACAACTACCTTCTTTTTTTATTTTATTTTGTATGGATTTTGGATATTCGGATACATATACATCTATATCATATAAATCCTTAAGTCCATCCTTGATTTTATTTACTTTTTTCAAGCCCCTTTGGTGTCCGCTTTTCGCATTGCACACAATAAGAGCACGCTTCTTGTTTTCCATAATACTTTTCTTCCCCAAAATAATTCCACCCCATTATACCACAATTTGTTCCATTTCAAGAAAAAAAGAGGGGATAACCCCCTCAAGGATGAATTAATCAAATTTCTTTAAATAATTTAATACAGATATTGCAGCGATAGTGCCATCGCTTGTTGCGGTTGTAAGCTGTCTAATCTTCTTAGATTTACAATCTCCTGCAACAAAGATTCCATCTTCTGATGTTTCATTACCTTCATCTGCAATAATATATTTATAATCATCCATTTTTAGATTTTCAAAGGGCTTTGTGTTCGCAATTGTACCAATGGATACGAAGATGCCATCACAAGGGATAGAAACTTCCTTGCCATATTCTAGAATACGAATTCCCTTGAATTCATCATTTTCAATGATATAGCCTAATACCTTAGATTCATAATGAACCTTTACCTTAGGGTTTTTTAATATTTTTTCAACATTAATAGGCTCACCCGTAAGTTTTTCTAAATCCTGAATGATTGTCACGCTTTTCGTGTTTTTAACTAAATCTAGGGCAATGGTTAAGGCACTGTTTCCTCCACCAATAACACATACATCCCTATCATTATAGAATGCTCCATCACAGGCAACACAAAAGGAAATACCATTTCCAATGAATTCCTCTTCTCTATCAAGACCTAATCTTCTATATTTTGCGCCGGTTGCTATAATTACTGTTTTTGCCTGATAGGAAGAATAATCGGTAACTACGGTCTTGATATCTCCTTCCGCTTTAATGGATAACACCTCTTCAAATTCATAACTACAACCAAGCTCTTCAATTTGGTCATATAAATTTGAAGTTAATTCTGTACCAGAAATGCTCTTATATCCTGGATAGTTTTCTACCCTAGGAGAGGATGCAATCTGACCACCAATAGACTCCTGCTCAATGACTAAAACCTTTTTATTTGCTCTTAAAAGATATAAGGCTGCAGTCATACCTGCCATTCCAGAGCCAATAATTATCGTGTCGTACATGTTTCACCAATATATTTCTTGATGTTTGAAACATTAACAATCAAATCACCGTTAACGGATAGAGTAGGTGCCTGCTTAATACCTAGCTCCTTAACCATTTCAACATTTTCTTCTGCAATTATCTTAGTATATTTGATTCCTGCCTTTTGAAGCATTGCCTCAGCAACCTTACAATTTGGACAAGTCTTAGATGCGAATAGAATGATTTCGCTTGTACCATCCGTCTTCTTTTCGATCATCTTTACATCACTAAATTTCTTGCCCATGAAAACGGAATTTACAACGTCGTATGTTTTTCTTTCCTTGTATTCCTGAAGCTTACCATCATTCCAGTTCTTAACAGGACGATAGTAACCTGTAATTCTTGAATAAATTTCCGTTTCCTTCTTGCAATATGGACACTGGCTAACCTCACCAACTAAATAGCCATGCTCCTTACATACAGAATATGTTGGAGATAATGTATAGTATGGTAATCTATAGTTTTCTGCAATCTTTCTTACTAGATTTGCAGCACTCTTCCAAGAATCTAATCTTTCACCTAAGAAGGCATGGAATACTGTACCAGATGTATATAATGTTTGAAGCTCATCTTGTACATCTAATGCAGTAAAGATATCCGATGTATATCCTACAGGTAGATGAGATGAATTCGTGTAATATGGAACATCGTCCATAGAATTTGCAGTAATGATCGATGGATATCTCTTCTTATCGTGGGATGCAAGTCTATAGGATGTGGATTCTGCTGGAGTTGCCTCAAGGTTATATAAATCACCATATTTTTCTTGGTAATCAGATAGCTTATTTCTCATGAAGTTTAATACTTCCTTAGTGAATTCCTGAGCCTCAGTATGAGTTAAATCCTGCTTGATGAATTTAGCGTTTAAGCATGCTTCATTCATACCAACTAAGCCAATAGTAGAGAAATGGTTGTTGAATGTTCCTAAGTATCTCTTAGTATAAGGATATAAACCCTCATCTAATAGCTTAGTAACTGTATTTCTCTTAATCTTTAAGCTTCTTGCAGAAATATCCATCATACGCTCAAGTCTAGAGAAGAATTCTTCCTTAGTACGAGATAGATATGCAATTCTTGGCATATTGATCGTAACAACACCAATAGAACCTGTAGATTCACCAGAGCCGAAGAAACCACCAGACTTTTTTCTTAATTCTCTTAAGTCAAGTCTTAAACGGCAGCACATACTTCTTACATCGGATGGCTCCATATCACTATTTACATAATTAGAGAAATAAGGAGTACCATATTTAGCTGTCATTTCGAACAATAATTTATTATTTTCTGTTTCTGACCAGTCAAAATCTCTAGTAATAGAATATGTAGGAATAGGGTATTGGAATCCTCTACCATTCGCATCACCTTCGCACATAGTTTCGATGAATGCTTTGTTGATCATATCCATTTCCTTCTTACAGTCCTTATACTTGAAGTCCTGCTCCTCATCGCCGATTAATGCGTTTAATTCAGCTAAATCGTTAGGTACAGTCCAGTCAAGAGTAATGTTTGTAAATGGAGCCTGTGTACCCCAACGAGAAGGTGTATTTACACCATAAATGAAGGATTGAATACACTGCTTAACCTCTTTATAATCCAAATTATCCTTTTTAACATAAGGGGCAAGATAAGTATCAAAGCTTGAGAATGCCTGAGCACCAGCCCATTCATTTTGCATAATACCTAAGAAGTTTACCATTTGATTACATAAGGTAGATAGATGTTTTGCAGGAGCGGATGTAATCTTACCTGTAATTCCACCTAGACCTTCCTTAATTAATTGTTTTAAGCTCCAGCCTGCGCAATATCCACTTAGCATAGATAAATCATGAATATGAATATCCGCATTTCTATGTGCATTTGCGATTTCCTCATCGTAAATTTCACTTAACCAATAATTTGCAGTGATTGCACCTGAGTTTGACAGAATTAAACCACCTAAGGAATATGTTACTGTAGAGTTTTCCTTAACTCTCCAGTCATTAATTTGTACATAATTATCTACAAGCTTCTTATAATCTAGAACTGTAGATTTCACACTTCTTTGCTTCTCATGAAGCTTTCTATATAAAATATAGGATTTTGCAACATCACTATATCCAGATTTAGATAATACGCGTTCAACGCTATCTTGGATATCCTCTACACTAATCTTTTCATCCGAAACCTTAGATTGGAAATCTGCAGTAACCTTTAAGGATAAGAAATCAATTACATCTGCATCAGAATTTACATCTACAGACTCAAATGCCTGTTCAATTGCCTTAGAAATCTTATGGATATTAAAATCAACTATACTTCCATCTCTTTTTACAACCTTATACATTCTTTTTACCTCAATCCTCTAATTTTTATAAAATCATATTTTTCTTTTAATTTAGAATAAATCTCTTTCAATTCATCATCGCTATAAGCTTCTAAATGATAAACAATGTTGCTTTGTCTGTCTTCAAATTTTTGAAGATAATATTTCTTACAATTTAGATAATCTAGAATAAAAACTAAATCCTCATAGCTAACAAATGCTTTAACTACTGTGGTTCTAAATTCATAGTCTATATTACTATTTTTAATTAGCTCAATGGAGCTTCTTAATGCGTCTATATCGACATTCCGATTTGCGACCTCACTATATTTACTAAATACAGTTTTTATATCCATCGCAATATAATCGATTAAGTGCTCATCAAGTAATTCCTTAATGACCTCTGGATTAGAACCATTCGTATCCAGCTTTACAGATAATCCTAAATCCTTTACCTTTCGAATAAACTCTTTCAAATCCTTTTGTATTGTAGGTTCTCCTCCAGTAATACAAACCCCATCTAAAAGCTTTTTTCTTTCTTTTAGGTAGGAAAGTACCTCTTCTTCTGGTATTAGCTCATTTTCTTTTGTATCTAACACCAGTGCACTATTTTGACAATAAGGACATAAAAAATTACATCCATTTGTAAAGATAGTAGCGGAAACCTTGTCGGGATAATTTAATAAGGATAATTTATCAAATCCTGCAATTTTCATATACACCTTAAATATAATTTATATATTCCTTTTACCTCCTTAACGTCAAAATTAGCCTTGTTTATCATCGTGTAAGCGTATTATATACCGAAAATGATAAAAAATGTGTTGCACTTGCAACACTTTTATAATGTTTTTATATTGTTTTAAAATTAGGTAAAATTATAAATATTTTTTATAATGCCATTTTCATACTTGACTTTCATAAGGGACTTCTAAAACGATACAAATGGTTTTATATTTCTTTACAAAAGAAAATAAAAGCTCTATTCACATAGAGCAATTATCGCTAAAATAAATGTAATTACTAAAAGGATGGAAAATCCAATGAAAGAATAGAACAAATATTTCTTTTTCTTATCATTATCCATTCTTTTTCTTTTTACATTCTCTTCCTTTAAAAAATGAATTTCTTCTTCTAAGTCTAAAATCTTGTTTTCTAATCCCTTGATATAAGAATCCTCTTCGTTCTTCGATAAATAGAGGGTCATTTTTTCATCAAGCTCACGAATTCTTTCATTTAGGAGGGATTGCTTTTGCATAACATCCTCTTGCATTTTAAGCTCACGAACTAAATTTTTAATTTCTTCTCTTGCAAGAGAATCAATTTCATCCTCGCTAGCATTCTTAAGTCTCATTTCAAGCTCTTTTACAACGATACGGTTCGCAGCAATATTAGAAACTCCAAGTCCAAATAAATATTTTGTAATTTCAGCAAGCTTCTTTTGATATTCAAAAGATTTTTCCTGAGCCTCTGCTGCAATGATTTGGGCATCCGCTAAGGAAAGTGTAGTCTCCTGTAAGGATTCAATTGCAGTTTTGTTTTTAAAAACGCCTGTCTTTTTTTCCTTAGAGCCTAAAGCTTGCGCCTGAGCATCTAAAGCCTTCTTTTTGGCAATATCTAAATTTTCTTTATATTCTTGCATAATAGTAAACTGACTACCAATAATCTCAGGTACATCAGATTCTTTGACTGCAAGATCATAATTATCTAATTCCTTATCCATTTTTTACTCCCAATGAATAACATTGAATATATCATCCTTTAAGCCTGGGTTCTTTTCATCAATACCATAGGAGGAATCTCCTATTTTCCTTAAATCATCCTTTGTTTCCATAATCGATTGTCTATACATAGCATCGATTTCAGATATCATGGCATAGGATTCATTGATCACTTCTTCTGTATTTTTAGCCTTAACCCAAACATCATTTTGCTTATAGGATATTTTCATATTCTCAAGTTTAATCATTTCATCAATCATTTCACTTCTTGCTTGCCTCTCTCTTGCAAGCTTTGCACCCATATATAGGTCAGCACCTAAGGCTAAAACAACTCTTGCCGCACCTATATAATTAATATGCAATACAAAATTATTTAAGAATTTATAAATACTACCCTCAGCAACAATCGCACTACCGATCGTTGAGGCTGCAATATCTAGTGCACTAAATACAGCCGTAGAAATCGTAAGCATTCTTACTACGGTTCTATTTTTAAATGGTATTGTAGACTTCCAATCGATTAAAACTAAATCTCTTATGGAGGTTATATGATTATTATCTACCTCTTGGAAGAATCTATGAATAAAATAGAAAGCACGTACTAAGCATTCATTTAGTAATACAGGAAGTGTCTGTTTAGCTAAATTTGTAATGGTCAAGCCCTCTGTAAGATTTAATCTGCCACTAGATATCTCCTTATGAATACCTTCGCTAACATTCGTTTTATTCATAAGCTTTACACTACTTTTGGATTCTCTTATCCCTTCTAGCAAGGAATTCATTGGACCATTTAGCTTAGTATCTTTGGGAACTAAAGATGTAAACCAGTTAATTGTACCATAGATAAGCTTTTCAGGAAGTGTATTTCCTGATGGAAATAAGCCATTTGTATTTCCACCACTCATTTGGCTAGAAATATTCTTTAATAATCCCTCTGTATTTGTATCCTTAACAATTTTATTATTTGAATAGGAATCCACAAATTCGATAGCCTCGGTCCCAGTCCATGTACCTGTAGATATATCTAGCTTATCCACTAAGAATAAATCTAATACTGCAGCTAAAGCACCAGCACTTGCAGCAATCGCATGGTCAATAGAATCACTATGATCGGTAAGATTATAGATTAATGCATCCTGCTCATCGATTATCTTTCTCTTTTTTGCAATTTCTCTATCTAAGGAATCCATTTTTAATCTTGTTTTTTCCTCTACTGCTTGGTCTAATTTTTTAAATTCAGGAATCACCTCAACAACAACCTCACCAGTATCTTTACAAACCTTTAAATCCACTATGGATGTATTCTCCCTTAAATTTTTCATCGCATATGCCTCCCGTTCGTATGTTGTATATTGATTATAGCATATTTAAGAAAGAAAAAACACTTTAAGCTTATTACTCCAAAAATTGAATTTTTAAAAATATATGGTATCATATATACAAGTATTCTTTTGGAGATGATTTTATGACAAAGACAAAAAAGATTTTTTTAGGAATCATTATCATATTATCCTTAATTGCAATTACCTTAGGTTTTATGGGCGCAGAAATGAAAATAAATGCACTTGCTATTACAGGATTATCCATTGGTGGTGTTGCAGTTATCCTATTAATTATATTTATATTCAATGTTTCTATATCTATGAAATCCTCAAGCAAAGGCTTTGAGGAATTCTATCAAACAGGAGATTATGAGGGTGGTATTGAATTTTACAAAAAAATATATAAGGAATCCCCAAATGGCAAAGAAAAAGCCCAAGCCGCATATTATCTTATGACATTTTATTTCTTAGCTAATGATTTAGATAGTGCAAGAGACCTATTCGGAGATGCAGAATTTGGTATATTTGAGGATTATGTATTATATTACGATATATTATTCGATTTATATGATGGTATGGTTGGAGATGCAAGAGAAAAATATAATAGATTTATAGATTTAAATCGTAATGAGCTTGCAGAAAGAAAAAATATATTAAATCAAATCTTTGATTTCATCGATGATAAAATCGATACTATCAATATAAAATCGGATTATCCTATTATTAAAGATATTATAGAACGATATGCAGAGACATAGAAAAAAAGCACACGAAGTGCTTTTTTATTTTGCTTTTTTTCTATATAAATGCTTTGGGTCCTTAATCAATAAAATAATAACCCAAATAATTAATGCTAATGCTATAACTGCAAAACCTAAGTATAAATCATTCATTTGGTTATAGAAAAATACCTGCTGATGGATTACCGTTTCTTCTAAAGTTTCACTAGCCTCAGGCATAAAGAATGCGCTACCTTCCTTCGCAAAGCTTACAATGGCATCGATTAGCCACATCAAGGATGCACCCCAAAACATATAAAGCAATGCGCTTATTGCATATTCCTTTCTTTTATCAAATCTATACCAAAAAATTGTAGAAGCGATGGCTGCAAAAACAGTGATTAGTAAGGTCATTATTCTAATACAGCCTCTTTTTCGTTCTTCTTATCTAGCTTATATCTTATGATTTCAATTACACCCCAAACCAGAGTACATAAGAAAGCCATTAATATACCTGTCGTTGAAATTTCATATAGCATCTCATTTACTGCCTCGCTACCTTCAGTTGCTGCAGTGAAGAACGGGAAGTATGGAATTACCTCTCCATGCCATATGTGCTCAAATATTAATAGGATTCCTCCACCAAATAATAACTTAGATAAACGAAGTAATCTTGTAGAAATTGTATCCTTCTTTTCTTCCTTTGCCATGGATTGCATCTTATCTGCATTTTTCTTTTCCTTATGCTTAACAATGAATGCAGCAGCAGTAACAACAATTGCCTCTGTAACAGGCGCAACAAAACATCCCATAATATACACCCCTTTACTTTATGAACATTTTTATCGTTTTGTTCACTTTTATTATATCAAATATGATATACTTTAAACAAGAAATATCTATAAATAGAACATGGTGTTCAGAAAGTGGTGAAGCTATGGATTTAAGAAAAGAAAAAACCATAAAAAGAATTAAGGATGGCTTTAAAGAATTAATTCAAAAAAGGGATTATTCCTCTATTACCATACAAGACATATTAGATATATCCTATACAGGAAGAACAACCTTTTATATGCATTATAAATCCAAAAATGAGGTATTGAAATCCATTGTAGATGATATCTTCTTTCATGTATTAAATCCAAAATTTGAACAAGCACATAGCTTTGGTGATGAATCCTTCTTAGCTATTATTAACCATATTTTAATTCATTTTAAGGAGGATAAGGATTTACTTAATGCCATATTAAAGGGCGAATCTAATGATATTTTCTTAAATAGATTACGGTTACATTTAGATTCCTTAATTTCAGAAAGAATGATGCCTTATTACAAGGCAGAAAACATAAGAGAGGATATCGTATTAAATCATTTATCCTCTTCTCTATTAGAAATCATTATATGGTGGATTACAGAAGATGATTGTAAAGAAGACCCACTTACAATTTCTTATGATTACTTTTCTTTAGTTATGCCTGCCCTTGAAACAAAGAACTTTAGCTATAAAATGGGAGACAATTTAATTAAGTTAAAAGAAAAAGAGACCGAAGTCTCTTAAGCCCCTGGCTTATCATTTTTTATACCAGTTAAATCCTTTATTACTTCTCCTGCAATGATTAAACCCATTGCTGCAGGAACAAAAACTAAGGAGGCTGGTATATTTTTCTTTACTACATCGCTACTATCTAAAGAATATAGAGGCTTTAATGGCTTTTCTCTAGAATATACTACCTTAAGCTTATTTATCCTATATTCTTTTAATTTCTTTCTTAAAACCTTTGCTAAAGGATCTACACTTGTCTTATAAATATCTGTAACCTCTAGCATCGAAGGATTTATTTTATTTCCAGCACCAAGTGCGCTAATGATTTTCACATTTGATTCCTTAGCCTTTAAAATGATTTCAATTTTAGCAGATATGGTATCTACTGCATCAATGATGTAATCATAGCTCTTAAAATCAAATTCATTAGAATTTTCCTTTAAAAAGAAGCATTTTTTTATTTCTACATTCGCAAGGGGATTTATAGATAATATTCTATCTTTCATAATAGATACCTTATCTTTACCTATGGTATTCATATTGGCAATGATTTGTCTATTGATATTTGTAATGGATACTGTATCATTATCCACTAAGGTAAAATTATATATGCCACTTCTAGCTAACGCCTCACAAACATAACCACCAACACCACCAATGCCAAAGACGATAATTTTGGCATTTTTTAATTTTTCTAAATTACTACTACCAAGTAATGCATCTACTCTAGAAAACTGATTTTCCATACAATCACCCCACTTTTAGCCTATTTTAACATAGCTTTTTAAAGCATTCAAGAAAGAAGCCTAAAGCAACAGCTTTAGGCCCATCCCTAGTAATTATTATACTTTTTCTTTTTCTTGACAAAAGGCTTTGCCTGGCAATACCAAGGCTCTACAAGGTCATATTCAATATCCTCATTTGGAATATCTTCTATAACCTCCTCTTCCTCCTGATAACTCTTTAGGAAGGCTTGAATCTTTTCTTGCTTACGCTTTTGCTCTAATGGATCTTCTACTACTGCCTTTAAGCTAGATGCAGTAAAGACCAAAGTCTCATTTGAATCTCTTTCCATTTGAACCTGATTCTCATTTAAATCTTCAGCTTCATCAAAAGCTTCTTCTAAAATTTCCTCTTCTGATTCTTCAGCCATCTCTTCTAAAGCTTCTTCAAAAGTTTCCTCTTCTGATTCCTCAGCTATCTCATCCATAGATTCTTCAAAAGTTTCCTCTTCTGATTCCTCAGCTATCTCATCCATAGATTCTTCAAAAGTTTCCTCTTCGGATTCTTCAGCTATCTCTTCTATAGATTCTTCAAAAGTGTCCTCTTCAGATTCTTCAGCTATCTCATCCATAGATTCTTCAAAAGTGTCCTCTTCTGATTCTATGACAACATCTTCCTTAACAGGAATAGAGTCCCAAAATTCATTAAAGCCTTCGTCTTCGTTTATAGCTTCCTCTTCCTCTACATATTCGATTTTTTGATGTGCATTCTGATTTTCTATTTCTTCTGTAAGACGGATTCTTTTTTCTAAAG
>NZ_JAXFPY010000092.1:0-7412 GCF_034179385.1 Anaeroplasma sp. | reverse complement strand
ATATTTAAAAATAATAAGGCAAATGTTATTTCCCAATACAAATTATTAAAGGGAGAAACAGGAGTTCAAGTATTTGATATAGATACGGAATATGGTTCATGTAATTTATTAATATTACCTTATGCTAAAGAAGATGAAAATCTAGCTACACATAAATGTGCAATGATTAGACACCCATTAATGAAAATTAAGGATATTGATTTAGGAGCAAGTTTTAGAGTTTCAGCTATGTGTATTATTAATGATGACTCATTAGGAAAAGCATTAAGAAAAATAGAAAACCCTCAACATATTGATTGGGAACCAAAGAGAATAAAGAATGCTTCTCAAAGAAAAGAAATGCAAAATGTCCTAAAGGATATAAGAGAACAAATTACTAATGCGGTAATAGAATGTTTACAATTAGGAGATACTAATCCATTAGATCCAAATGGTGCTGGAGATTTCTTGCCAGATGAAGATATGGGCGATGGAAAAGAAGAAAAATCAGGCGATATGAGACCTGCTGAAAATGTAAGTGTATCTCCTGTCAAGGAAAATAAAACAGCAGAAAAGAATGCTAACAAAGAAGATGAATGTGGTCAAGGATTAGTTCCTGATATTGGCTCTACAGACGATAATACTGATGGAGATGTTGAGCATCCTAGTGGAACAAATGATAATCAAGGAGGAGGCTCTCACTCTGGTGAAGAAAGTAGTGGTAAAACAGAGGGAGAATCTATTATATTTGAACGCAGAAAATTAGCTGGTGTTAGATATAAAGTTATAGCATTAAATAAGAGCGGTAAAATTAGAGTAATCTTTACTGCTCCAATTGATTTTGATAAATGCTATTTAAATGTAAAACTTACAGATGATTCTAATAAAACATTTAATGTTGCCATTAATTCAATGACTTGTAATGGAGTTAATGTAGTAAGCAAGGATAATAATGAATTTGGTCCATTTGCTATCCATACAAATGAAAAGATAGTTTTAGATGTTGAAACTGATAATAATGGTTATTTCGCAAGTGAGGTGAAAGTTGTATGCAAGTAAAAAACAGATTATTCCCATACCCTGTTATAAATCACAATCTAATTTTATCTAATTTTGGTGCATGTGACTTTCAATTACTTTATGAAGGTGAAGAAACAGACAAAGTATATATTTTAAAAAATGCTAGATTCTTTACTGAAAGTAAATTGATTAATCAATTATATGATGAAGGAAAGATTATTGTAACTTGTATAGTGGAATGTTCATATACTGTATATAGAAAAAAATTCAATTTGACCAGAGAAGGCAAAGATATAGAATTGCCTAAAGTTGACTTCACTGAAAGAGTTGACATTTCAATGTTTGCAACAGCAACAGAAGATTTTACACTTGCATCTGATGAATTTGATGAGGATTATATTGGTATTGATTTTGAGATTGAGAAATATGACATTATTGGAGCTAATGATGGCTTTAATATTAGATTCAAACATGAAGAATCAGAAGAAAATTTAGCTGCATCAATCTTCTCAATTATTATAAGTCATGATTTTGAAGATGGTGCATATACTGTTGAATGCAATACAGGTAAGAAAATTGTAGTTACAATGTCAGAAAAAGACTATTTGAATTATAAAGTAATCTACACAGTTCCAACATTTAAGGAAGTATTCTTTAATATGTTATTGGTTCCTGCATTAATTGAAGGGTTAACACTATGTAGGATTTTCTTGAAAGAGGATTCTTCGAGAGATTTAGAAGATGTAGGTAATCAGTATTTATGGTTCAGGTCAATAATTAGTTCATATAAGAGATTAAAGGGAATAGATTTAACAATTGATGAGTTTAAAACTGTATCCCTATCATATTTTGCACAAGAATTATTAGGAAAACCATTAGGCTCATCCTTAGCGAAACTTGTGGAATTAACAAAAGGTACTACAGGAGGTGAGGACAGTGAGTAAAATTCATATTAAATTATTAAGTGAAAATGCATTAGCTCATATGAAAAAGAATATTGATGTCATTACCAAAAAGATTCAAGAAAATGAAGATAATAAATGGATTTATTCTGAGTTTCCAGAAAAAATGTTTATTGAGAAAAAATATGAAATTGATGATTTTAAAATAATCGATAATCCAGAATCAAAAGATAAAGAAATTGATTTGACAAACTCAATTACTATTTTCAATTCATTAAAAGTATTACCAAGATATGTTTTGACTGATGAACGATTCTGGTTATGGTTACACCTAGAAAAATTTTATAATGAAGTCAAGAGTATGATGACTGTGAAAGGAACATCAACTGTTTTAGACCACTGGATGCATAAACAAGGAACAAGAAGAGGTTTAATGTTTGGTGTACTATCTCGCTGCTATTATAGAGTTGCTTTCACTGTTGATGAATCTCTAACTAATAAATATGAACTTACAAAATGGGTAATTGAAAATCCAGAAAGATTTAGAAACTTAACATGGCGTTCTTTTTCTTCCGAAGAACACTTAGTTCGTGGTATAATAAAGGGCGAGAAAAAAGCAATTGATGAAAATCCATCATTAGAAAAGAATGATATATATCCTGAGATTGCAAAATATGTATCCATAATTGGTAGTGTAAGACTTCTTGATGTAATTTCAGAAGAAGATATAGCAGAGATGATTTGCTCAAAAACTAAAGAATTATTAGCATAGGAGCTGATTTTTATGAAGCCTTTTATAAAATGGGCTGGTGGTAAGCGCCAAATATTAAAGAGAATAAATGAATTTATTAAGGATTCCGAATATGAAGGTTCTAGTTATACATACATAGAACCTTTTTTGGGTGGTGGTGCAGTTTTCTTTGATAAATGCCCACAAAAGGCTATCATTAATGATTTAAATGAAGATTTAATAAATGCATATAGAGTTATTAAATCAGATAAATATACTGAATTAATAGAATTATTAAAGAAACACAAAGAAGAATATTTTGAGGATAAAGATGATCATTATTATACAGTAAGAGCATGGGATAGAGAAGAAAATTGGCCTAATAATCATAGTGATGTTGAAAGGGCTGCACGAATGATATTTTTAAATCGAACTTGTTATAACGGATTATATAGAGTTAATAGTAAAGGACAATTTAATACTCCAATTGGAAGATATGCCAATCCTACTATTTGTGATGAGCAAAATATAATTGAGATTCATAATTATTTTTCAAATCCTGATAATGATATTGAAATAATGAATGGCTCATATGAATATGCTATTAGAAAAGCTAAAGATGGAGACATTATTTATATTGATCCACCATATGATTATGAAGATGATGATGGATTCACAAAATATCAAATGAAAGGATTCACATTTGAAGACTTTGTGAATTTAAAAAAAGAATGTGATACTGCTATTAATAGAGGAGCCTTTGTGATAATGAGCAACAATGCAACAACGAAAGTTTTAAATCTTTTTAAGCAAGATCCTAAATATAAGATATTTTATGATGTTAATGAATTTCAAACCCTTAGAACTATTAATTGTAAAGGATCTGAAAGAAAAACAGGCAATGAAGCAATTTTTTGGGGAATGAATAATAATGTTCCATTTCCTCAAGCAAATGATATGAATAAAATTATTAAATTAGTTCTATCAGATGATATAGTTTTAAATAATAAGGAAGAAGCAATGAAGGTTATAGAAGTAACCACAGAGAGACAAGTTGCTTATTATTTATCAGCATTATTATTTTTAAAATATATTAATCATGATAAAGAATTTACAGAAAAAGCAATTAATTTAAAAAATGATGAAAGAATGTTAAAAAAAGATATTTATGAACAATTAAAAAATAATACTTTATTTAGTGAATCATATGAAAAGTATAAATCTATTCATAAAGTTAATGTGGATGAGTTAAAAGAAAAGATTGCAAAGACTAATCCATCAATGGCAGAATCTACGGTTAATAGACGTGCTTCGACTATAAGAGCATGGGTTGAGTGGATGTATGAATATGATCGAGATTCTCATAGCTTATTAAATATTTAAACTATAAATTTTAAATAAATATGATATAATTAGATTTAATTCGATTTAGAGGTGCTATATATGCCAAATACAGATTTAAGTATTTTTACAAATGTTGATACAGTTAAAATGATTGATAGAATGAAGATTGTTCTAAACAAGGCTGAATATTTTGATTGTCTTGTAGGCTATTTTAGAATTACAGGATTTTACTTGTTAAAGGAGCAATTAGAAAAAGTAAAAGAAATAAGATTTTTGGTTGGTTTAGGATTAGATGCTGATACTTCACAAGCCATAGCTTTGTCAATCTTTGATCAAAATGCTTTTAAAATAAGACCAAAGTTACAGCAACAAATAAAAGAAGAATTTGAAGAATCAGAAGACTCCATTGATGTTGAAAATGGTATTAGCACTTTTATTCAATGGCTTAATACAGGCAAAATAAAAGTAAGAGTATGTGCTGATAAAAATGTTCATGCTAAAGTATATATTATCAGAAATGATGAAACTATTAATCAATATCAATATGGTAATGTGATTACTGGTTCATCAAATTTTTCATATAGCGGTTTGGAAAAGAATATTGAGTTTAATGTCGAATTAAAGGACAAGCAAGATGTAGATTATTCTTTGCAATTCTTTAATAATTTATGGACCAACTCAATCGAAGTTACTGATGATGTTGTTCAAATTGTTAAAAAAGAGACATGGATGAATGCATCCATAACTCCATATAAAATGTTTTTAAAGACATTATATTCATATTTTGAGGATGAAATTGGTGATAATACTGTTGATATTGATTATCCTGATGATTTTATGAGACTTGAATATCAAGAACACGCTGTAATTCAAGCAAAGAAGATACTTGAAAAACATGGAGGTGTTTTTATTGCTGATGTAGTAGGTCTTGGAAAAACATATATTGCAGCTATGCTTGGAAAGTATTTAGGCGCAAAAAAAAGATTTTTATTCATAGTTCCACCAGTTGTAAAAGAATATTGGGAATATGTATTAGCTGAGTTTGGCTATAGTAAAAAGGATAAAGTTTATTCATTAGGTAAAATTGACCAATTATCAAAAGCTGATGATTTGTCTAAATATGATTACGTTTTTATTGATGAGGCACATAGATTTAGAAATATTGAATCTAAAGAATTTCAATATTTAAAACAAATTTGTTATGGAAAAAAAGGTGTTGTTTTAATTACAGCAACTCCCCAAAATAACTATATAACTGATATTTTTAATTTGATAACACTATTCCAAGATTCAAAAGAATCATCAATTATTCCAGGTACTCCTGATTTAGATGGTTTTTATCGTGGCCTAAAAGCAGAGTTACAAGCTCATAAGAATTCTGATGATTATAAAGATGTTCTAGATGGCGTAATGGCTGAAATCAGGGATAAAGTATTAAAACAAGTTATGGTCAGAAGAACAAGAACTGAAGTCACTAAATATTACAGTCAGGACTTAGAAAAACAAGGCTTAAAATTCCCGGTTTTACATGATCCTGAACGTAAAACATATATTTATAATGATGCAATGGACATTGCCTTTAATAAAACAATTGACTTATTAAAAAGAATTAAATATGCAAGATATACGCCATTATTATACATTATTCCATCTAAGCAAAAAGAAATTACAAAGGATAGAAAATCCGGTCAGGAAAATGCTAGAGGTTTCATTAAAGGAATGCTTGTTAAGAGATTAGAAAGTTCTATCTATGCTTTTAATGAAAGTATTAAGAGAATTGCTAAAAGTCAAAATGATTTCTTAAAAATGTATGAAGAGGATAAGATTGTTATAGGTAATATGTCTAGAAATAATAAATTTGATATTGATTACCTAATATCATTATCTGATGAGGAATTTGAAGAATTAATTTCTGAAAGAGATTTAATAAAAATAAACAAAGCAGATTTAGTCGCTGATTTTGAAAATGATTTAAAGAGTGATATTGCTATATTTAATGAATTAAAGGATCTATGGTCAAATTTTGACATTGAAAATGATGATGCTAAATATGATATTTTGGTGTCACTATTAAAGGAATTAAAGAAAAAGAATAATCCTAAAATTATTTTATTTTCAGAAGCAAAAGATACTATTGATTATCTAGATAAGAAATTAAACAAAGATTTTAATAATAGAGTAATAGCATATACTGGTTCTGATAACGAACATAAGAAGGATTATATTAAGCAAAACTTTGATCCAAACAATAAAGAGCAGTTAAATGAAAAAGATATTTTAATTGCAACTGATGCAATGAGTGAAGGTATTAATTTACATAAAGCATCAATAATCATTAATTATGATTTACCTTGGAACCCTACAAGAGTGATGCAACGTGTTGGTCGTATTAATCGTGTTGGTTCAAAATATGATGATTTATATGTATATAATTTCTTTCCTGCAGCAAACACAAGAGAACATTTATCTTTAGAAGATATGATTAAAGTTAAGATTCAAATGTTCCACACATTATTAGGCGAAGATTCTAAATATTTAACAGACGAAGAAGTAGTTGAACCACAAGAGTTCTTTGATGTTTTAATGATGAAAAATTTCAAGCTTACTGATGAAGGTGAGGAATTTAATTTAAATGCATCAAAGATGGAGTATTTAAAAATCATAAATGATGTAAGAAGAAATGATCCTATTTTATTTGATGAGATAAAGAATCTACCTAATAAATTACGATTGGCTAGAAAGTCAAATAATACTGAATTGCTTACATTTGTTAAAAAAGGTTCTATAAAAGAGTTTTTCTATACTGATGGAACGACATCACAAGCCTTGGAATTTGATAAAGCTATGGAAATGCTTAAAGCAAGTGAAGATGATGTAAGAATTGACTTACCTAATAATTATTATGATTATTTAAATTTAAATACATCTGCTTTTAAAGAGAAGGTTAATAATTATTTTGATAATGGTTTGAAAGCAAAAGGAACACCTAAAAATGAGAGAACTATTAATCAATATATTAAATGGTTAGAAAATCAAAATCTAAAATATGAAAGTAAAGATTTATTAGCTCAAGTAAAAAGTTTAATAAATCGTGGTGTACTTACAAATTATGTATATAAACAAATAATTGCATCGATTAAAGAAATGAAAATAAAATCTGACGCAGAAGAAATGATAAAATGCTTTGAAAATAATATTCCTACAGTGTATTTTAAAGGCGAAATTAATTATGATGTTGAGGATGTTACAAAGCAAAAAGAGGTAATTATATTATCTGAGTATTTCGTTAAGGAGGCCTAGAAATGAATCTGACAGAATTATTAGGACAACGTTATGATAAAAATAATTATATTAGATTTGTTAATCAATTTTTCTTAAATGCTAGTGCATATAATGTAAGCATTACGATTAATTCACAATATTCTGAATATATAAAA
>NZ_JAXFPY010000090.1:0-17552 GCF_034179385.1 Anaeroplasma sp. | reverse complement strand
CAGTTATGCGTTCATATTTAATTTTGGGGAAACACAAAATTAAACAACGATTTTTGAGTTTCCATTAAATAATCTATCAATACATTCTTTTATAAATTACTACTTTTATATCTATTATGATATAGACCACAATTTACAAACCGAAAGTTTGAATGAAATAAACGAAAAAAAGCGCATTTTTTGCGCTTATCTTTTCTTTAATTCTTCAAATACATCACTCCAAGAAATGTCCTTTACACCCATTTCTACAGATAAATGATAGATTAAATCGGCAATCTCACCAACGATTTGAGTTTTATCTCCATCCTTACATGCAATGACCGCCTCTGTTGCTTCTTCTCCAACCTTCTTAAGGATTTTATTTTCACCCTTTTCGATTAGATAATTTGTGTACGAGCCTTCTACTGGATTTTCGATTCTATCCTTGATGGTAGCCTCTAAATTAAATAGTTCAATATCAGATTTTTGAACCTTAGAACGATTTACTAATACATCAATATCCTCTTCTAAATCTCTATAGAAGCAGGTTGCATGACCAGTATGGCATGAAATACCCCCTACCTGTTCTACTTGGAATAATAGAGCATCCCCATCACAATCAATCGATAATCCCTTCATATATTGGAAATATCCTGAGGTTTCACCCTTAACCCATAGGGATTGTCTAGATCTAGACCAATAGGTCATTTGCTTCGTATTTAGAGTTTTCTCTAAAGCTTCCTTGTTCATATAGGCAACCATTCTTACCTTTTTTGCATGATAATCCTGAATAACACAGCATACAAGGCCATTTTCATCAAATTTTACTGCCTCTAAAATCTCTTTTTTTGTCATAGTCTTACGTTGACTCCTTTATTCTTTAAATATTTCTTTAAATCCATAATTTCAAGCTCCTTGTAATGGAATAAGCTTGCAGCTAGTGCTGCATCCGCATGTCCTTCACTAAAGGCTAAATAGAAATCCTCCATAGACCCTGCTCCACCAGATGCGATAACTGGAATGTTTACAGATTCAGAAACTAAGCGAGTAAGCTTAAGCTCATAGCCCTTCTTTGTGCCATCTGCATCCATCGAGGTAAGTAGGATTTCACCAGCACCCAAGGATTCTACTTCCTTTGCCCAGGAAACTGCTTCAAGTCCAGTTGCAGTTCTTCCACCATGGATATAAACCTCATAAAATTCTCCATTCCATTTAGCGTCTATTGCAACAACAATACACTGGTTACCATATTTTTTAGCGCCTTCTTTGATAAGATCCTTATTCGTTACTGCAGAAGAATTTAAGGAAACCTTATCGGCTCCAGCATTTAAGATATTTGAAATATCCTCTAATGTTCTAATTCCACCACCTACGGTAAGTGGAATAAATACCTTTTTGGCAGTTTTTTTCACCACATCTAGGATGATTCCTCTTTTTTCATAGGAAGCAGTTATATCTAAGAATACAATCTCATCTGCCCCAAGCTTAGAATATCCATCTGCAATTTCTGTTGGGTCTCCAGCATCCTTTAAATTTATGAAATTTACACCCTTTACTACTCTACCTTCTTTAATATCTAAGCAAGGTATAATTCTTTTTGTTAGCATAATAATCTCCACCTAAAAAAACTTAAGTAGATTATAGCAACAAAGATAGGCTTTTTCAAGTTATCTATTAGATAAAACATAGTTTTCTGTTTAGTTTATTTGTTTTTTAATTTATTATTTTCATGTAGATGATAGAGAATAAATGCTAGAAATTGAAAAGGATGAAACCGATGTTTCATCCAATGGAATTATTCTTCGAATAATTGTATTGCTTCTTCTAAATTTATTGCACCAGAATAGATAGATTTACCTAGTATGATACCATATGCGCCAATTTCTTTAGCGTTTTTAATATCATTTAGGGATTTTGCGCCACCAGAGGCAATAATATCTAAGCCTGTTTCATCGATCATTTTCTTTGTTTGAGCTACATTAATACCCTCTAGGGTACCATCCTTAGCTATATCCGTGAAGATAATCGTTTGAATACCAATCTTCTTTAATTGGTTCGCAAATTGAATTGCATCCATATCGGTTGTATCTAACCACCCATGGGTTGATACCTTCATATTTTTACAATCGATACCAATGACGATTTTTTCACTACCAAATTTTGCTACAGCTTCCTTTACAAAATCTAAATTTAGGGCAATAGAGCCTAAAATAACTCTTTTTACACCGATGGATAGGATTTCATCAATTTGAGCGATAGATCTTATTCCCCCACCAAGCTCACAATCGATTTTTACCTCATTAATGATTCTTTTTACAGCATCTAAATTTAGAGAATGACCAGCCTTAGCACCATCTAAATCTACTAAATGGAGGAACGTTGCACCCATATTCTTCCATTTTAAGGCTTGCTCTACAGGATCTCCATAGCCTGTAACCTGGTTGTAATCTCCTTTATATAGACGGACTGCTTGTCCATCATGTAAATCTATTGCAGGATATAGTTTCATAGTGTACAGAAATTCTTTAGAATTTGAAGTCCAACCTCACCTGATTTTTCAGGGTGGAATTGGCATCCATAAAGATTACCCTTTCTTACAGCACTACCATAGGTAGTACCGGCATATTCAGTATAAGCAATTACATCATCTAAATTTGGGTTAGATAAATGGTAGGAATGTACAAAATATACATCCTTTAAATCTAATCCATAAAGTAAAGGATTCTCCTTTACAACGTGGATTTGATTCCAACCCATTTGTGGTATTTTATAGGTAATATTATCTACCTTTTGGTTGAATTTAATAATTCTACCCTGAAGTAAGCCAAGTCCCTTATGAATACCATATTCTTCAGATTCTTGAAATAGCATTTGCATACCAACGCAAATACCTAAAATAGGAGTATTCTTCTCCATTAGCTTATCTACCACCTCAACAAATCCATAGGATTTAAAGGTATCCATAGCGATGGAAAATGCACCAACGCCAGGTAGAATCACCTTATCTGCAGAAAGTATTTCATTAGGGTCTGATGTAATTTTTGCATCAAAGCCTAAGAAATCTAGGGCGTTTTTAACGCTTCCTAGATTTCCTATTCCATAATTCATAATTGCAATCATTAGATAACTCCTTTTGTAGATAAGCTACCCTTTATATCACCATTAATTTTAATTGCATCTCTTAAACATTTTGCCAAAGATTTAAACATAGCCTCTATGATATGATGTGCATTTTCTCCTCTTAAAATGACAAAATGTAGATTTATTTTGGCATTATCTGAAAAGGATCTAAAGAATTCATTTGCAGTTTCTGTTTCAAAGTCACCACATTTTACCGTATCAAATTTCGCATTAGATTCAAAATATGGTCTACCGCATAAATCTACTGCACAAAGTACTAATGCATCATCCATAGGCATAACGAAGCTTTGGTAGCGTGCAATACCATCCTTAGAGGCTAGGGCTTTATTGAATGCATCACCTAAGGCAATACCTGAATCCTCTACGGTATGGTGGCAATCAACATTTAGATCACCTCGACATTTAAATTCTAGGTTAAAGCCTCCATGCTTAGCTAAGGTATTTAGCATATGATCAAAAAATCCAATACCACTATCAATTATAGCCTTACCCTCTCCATCAAGCTCAAGGGTAAGCTTTATATCGGTTTCTTTTGTTTTTCTTTCTACACTTGCATTTCTCATTTTAAGACCTCCAAAAGCTTATCATTTTCTTCTTTTTTACCAATGGTAATTCTATATACTCCACTTCTAAATTTACGTATATAGATTTTATTTTCTAGTAATGCATCATTTTTACTATCATCCATTAAAACATATAAGAAATTTGCCTCAGATGGATATACCTTATAGCCTAAATCCTTCAATGTATGATAAATTCTTTCTCTTTCTTCCTTGATGGAATCAATTTGATCCTTATATAAATCAAAATTTGAAATAGCAACAATACCCGCAAGCTGTGTAAATGTTGTTACACTATATGGGGCTTTAATCGCATTTAGCATATCAATATTATCCTTATTCGATATAGCATAGCCTAATCTTATAGAAGGTAAGGCTAAAGCCTTTGAAAAAGTTTTAAAGGATATGACATTGTCATATTCTAATGCGATTTTTGTATAGTCCTCTATTGCAAAATCAATATAGGCTAAATCTAATGCAACAAGTGCATGAGTGGATTCAATGATTCTTCTTACATCCCTCTCATTTAAATACTGTCCTGTTGGATTATTTGGTGAACAAATTAAAACAAGCTTAGGAGTATATTCCTTTATAGCCTCAATCATATCTTCTACATGGAAAATATAATTTTCATCTCCATAGATAGGGATATATTTCGCGCCAACAAGCTCAGTAAATACCTGATACATAGAAAATGATGGAGAAAAGCCAAGTACAGTATCACCAACCTCAAGGGTAGCCCTGAACATTACATCTAGTAATTCATCAGAACCAACACCTACAGTTACATTTTCTTTACAGATACCATAGTGCTTTGCAATAGCTAAATTAAGCTCCTTTTCATCCATATCTGGATAACGATTAAATTCAATAGCGGATAGAGCATTTTTTATTTCTTCAACAACCTTTTTAGGAGGCTCTACTGGGGATTCATTCGCATTTAGAATAATACCATCTAAAATAAGCTCAGAATGATATGGCTTCATAGAGCTAAAGCTCTTTTTCATATATTTCATATTATTCTCCTCTTACTCTAGCACTCAACGCATGCATACCTAAGCCCTCAGCCTCTGCGAATGTATCGACATCATCGATTAATTTTTGACATGCATCCTTTGAAAATTCAATTAAAGAGGATTTCTTGATGAAATCATCTACCCCAAGAGGAGAGAAAAATCTAGCTGTACCTACAGTAGGTAATACATGGTTAGGTCCTGCCATATAATCTCCTAGTGCCTCAGCTGCATAGTGTCCAATGAAGATGGCACCTGCATTATCGATTTTTCCAACAATGCTTCTTGCATCATCAAGTGCAAGCTCTAAATGCTCTGGAGCAAGTCTATTCGTATAGGTGATTGCCTCATCAATAGAATCGACAACAATAATCTTAGAACAATTCGTTAAGGATTCACTTAAGATATTCTTTCTTGGGGAATCCTTATAATATTCAATTAATTGCTTCTTAATTTCAACAGCCTTATCATAATCGGTAATAAATAGAGTAGATGAGGCTTGCTCATCATGCTCTGCTTGACCTAAAAGGTCTGCAGCAACATATTTTGTCTTACATGTTTTATCTGCAATAATGGCAATTTCAGATGGTCCTGCAATGGAATCAATTCCAACAAGACCATAAACCTCTCTTTTTGCTAAAGCAACAAAGATATTCCCAGGTCCTACGATTTTATCTACTCTTGGAATAGAATTTGTTCCATAAGCAAGAGCCGCAATCGCTTGTGCCCCACCAACCTTATATAGGTGATCTACCTCACATACATATGCTGCAGCAAGAACTAAAGGATTAATATAACCCTTTGGAGATGGTGTAACCATAATGATTTCTTCTACTCCTGCAACCTTTGCTGGAAGTACATTCATTAATACACTAGATGGATAGGCCGCTTTACCGCCTGGTACATATACACCAACTCTTTTAAGAGGTGTAATCTTTTGCCCAAGCTTCGCACCAATGGAATCCTCATATTCCCAGGTTTCTCTTTTTTGGTGCATATGATAGCTATAAATTCTATCCTTACTTTTAAGTAATACATTCTTTAATTTTGTATCTAAGGATTCAAAGGCAAGCCTTTGAGCTTCCTTAGATATTTCTATATCTTCAATTTTAAAATTAGGATCATCAAATTTCTTTGTATATTCCTCTAATGCCTTATCACCATTTGATGAAACATTGGCTACAATATCCTTTACAGCATTCGAAAAATCACCAGAATTGACGGCTCCTCTTTTCTTTAAGACATTGAAGTATTCTTCAATATCCTTCTTTTCTCTAATAATCTCTATCATTTTTATTTCTCCTTTAAAAGTGTTCTAAATCCCTCTACTACAGAAGAAATTTCATCATATTTTGTTTTAAGTGATGCAGGATTAGCAACTAATCTTGCAGATAGGTCATGAATCGTTGTAACATCCTCTAATCCATTTTCTTTTAATGTTCTACCAGATTCAACAATATCTACAATACAATCGGATAATCCAGTAATAGGAGCAAGCTCCACACTACCATTTAATTTAATAATCGTTGTATTTTGTCCCATAGAATCAAAATAAGCTTTCGCAATATTTGGATATTTTGTTGCCACTCTTAAATTGACTATATTTTTATATTTATCCCCATCTTCCTTAGGTGCACATACACACATACGACATTTTCCAAAGCCTAAATCTAGTAGCTCAGCAATATCTCTTTTTTCTTCAATAATGGTATCCTTACCAACAACGCCTAAGTCTGCAACTCCATTATCTACGAATGTAGGTACATCAGATGGTTTAGCTAAAAAGAATCTAAAATTACCTTGCTCGATGATTAATCTTCTATCGTCGTCTAAGATTTTAATATCACAAAGGTTCAATTCCTTTAGCATTTTAAAAATCTTATCTGCAAGTCTTCCTTTCGATAATGCGAAGGTTAACATTTTTCTACCTCCCATAGCTTTGATTCCAAATTTTTATATTCGATAACGGCATCAAAGCCATTTTCCTTTGCGTAATCTAAGGCTAGTTCTATAGATTCAAATTTAACCTCAGAAACAATAAACCCCTTTTCTCTTAAGTGTATGTTTTCTTTATGCTCTAAAATAAAGGATTCTTTATCCGAAATGGATAGATATTTCTTATGAGTAACATCAATTAAATGATTTGAAAGACAATAGCTTGCTAAAACATCAATATCTAAACCGAATCCAATATCCTCTAAATCCTTACCATAATGCATAAATAGCTTATCACATCTACCACCACTAATGACACTCTTCTTTGCTCCTTCAACATAGAAACTAAAGATAATACCGGTATAGTATTCTGCATAAGAATAAATAGAGAAGTCAAAAATAATATTTGAAATTCCTAATGCATTTAATTGGTTATATAAATCCTTTAAATATAATAATTCATTTAAGGATGACATTCCATCTAATTCCTTAATTAGATTTTCTAGATATTTTAATCTTCCACCCTTTAGCATTAAATCAATAAGAAAGGATGCTTTATCCTCATTTAATGTTTTGGATAATAATCCTCTTAGGGTTACATAATCCTTTGAATCAATTAAGGAATAAATTTCCTTTCTACTTTCTTCTTCAATTCCAAAATCCTTAAATAATTGGCTTAGGAAGGATGAAGATCCTAGATGGATGGTGAAATCACATACGTTGCAATGTCGCATAGTCTCATAAGCTAAAGCGATGGTGGCAATATCTGCCTCAAGTCCTTTTGCACCAATGAATTCGACACCAGCCTGTAAGAACTGATGGTTCTTTCCTTGGTATAATCTTGGGTAACGGAAGGTATCTGCAATATAGCAATACTTCTTCGCACCTAAAGCTAAAGAATTATTCGAGCAAACGAATCTTGCGATAGACGCAGTCATATCGTTACATAGCGCTAATACCTCTCCTTGACGATTGATAAGGTTATAAAGGTCTGGCTTTTGCATTCCATCTAAGGAATATACATCAATATATTCTAAGGTTGGAGTTTTTATAAGTTCATAGCCGTAGGACTCAAATACATTTAGTACTCTAGCCTCTATTTCCTTTTTGACTAACATTTCGTTTCCGTAGGTGTCCTTAAATCCTTCAGAAACATGCAACTTATAATTTTTCATGTGTTCATCTCCATAAAAAAAATATTTTTAATAGTTTAGCATAGCTAAAAAGAAAATTCTACAAAATCTATTGGATTTGTCCTTTAATACAGCATTAAAACGCTTTCGAATGCATTTAATTTCACATAATATTCTATATTTTTTGATAATTCTTTATGATATAATACAATTCAGGAAGTGAGAGAATTGAAAAACATGAAAATAATGCTAGGTATAGCACTTATTTCTTCTATTTTTACATTATCCTCATGTAGTATAAGCTTACTTGCTCCAGAGGAGGTCAATCCAAATCCGAGCATAAGTATAAACACTACAGAGGATTATAGTGTACCTTCCCCTGAAACAAAGGGATCCTATAAGGTAACCTATGTATGTAATAATGGCTATACCTATCAATCAACTACAACTGCACAAAATAAAATATTAGAACCAGATACTCCAAATAAAATATGCTCAACCTTTGGTGGCTGGTATACGGATTTAGATTATAAGGATTTATTTGATTTTTCTAAGCCTGTAAATACCGATACTACTCTTTATGCAAAATGGGATACAGATTTAGTTTCCCTAACGAATCTTGCATCTACAAAATGTATTAAAGCCAATGTAAGAATTGAGATTACAAATTACAATAAGCAAGGCTTTGGACCTTTAGCTTCGATGACGGATGTTTCAACATCCCTAGGTAGTGGTGTCATCTTCTATTCCGATAGCACATATTATTATGCTTTAACGAATCATCATGTCGTCTATACGAATACTGCCTATCAATCCTTAAAGCTTGAGGATGCGTTTGAAAAGGAATATGACTTCAACATTATAGCTAAGGATAATACTTATGATTTAGCCATCATTAAGTTTAGGAAGGAAGAAGATTTAGAGGTTATAAGCCTTGCCGATTATGATGCCTATACTAACGAATTAGTCTTTGCGATGGGTGAACCAGAAGGATTATCGAATACACTATCCTTAGGGTATATCTTAGGTACTAAGGTATTTACTCCAGATCCCTCTACTTTAGAGAAAAGTAATGTAAACTTCAGTGTGTATTTAAATTCAGCACCAATTGAATCTGGTTCTTCTGGTGGTGCATTATTAGATTCCAATTTAAATTTAATTGGTATCAATTTTGCAAGTGCTGTAGATAAGGATACTGATACATTCAAATATTCCTATTCCATTCCATCTAGCCGTGCTAGGGAATTTGTAAATAAATATTTGAATATCTTTTAAAAAGAAATTCCCGCTACATCGTAGTGGGATATTTTATTCATGAAAAGTCACTTTTGTTCTACAAAAAGAATAGAAATTGACTAGAAATCCTAAAATTTTTGACTTTTCGTATAGAATCCGTTATAATGGTGTTACGAAATGAGGTGTTAAAAAATATGGAATTAGTAATACTAGCTGCTGGTATGGGTTCAAGATTTGGTGGGTTAAAACAAATTGAACCTATTGATGAATATGGCAATTTCATTATTGATTATTCAATTTATGATGCAATTGAAGCTGGATTTGATAAGGTTGTATTCATTATTAAGGAAGAAAACTATCAAATATTTAAAGATACAATAGGAAAAAGGGTTGAAGATAAAATTAAGGTAGAATATGCTTTCCAAAAGCTTTCTTTGCTACCTGATGGATATAAAATGCCAGAGGAAAGAGTAAAGCCTTTAGGTACAGCACAGGCTATCTTAGCTGCAAGAGATTTTATTAGTGATAAATTTGCAATTATTAATGCAGATGATTTTTATGGTAAGGAATCCTTCTTTGCTGCAGCAAAATTCTTAAGAGAATCTGCAAGCGATAGGTCCTATGGTAATGTTGCCTATTTAGTTACAAATACCATGACAGAGAATGGATCTGTTAAGCGTGGTGTATTAAATATGGATAAGAATTCCTTGCTTACACATATTGAGGAATCCTCAATCGAGAAGGTTGACGGTAAAATCATTGCAACTCCACTAGATTTAGCGAAAAAGCCATTTGAAATTAGTAAAGATACTTTAGTATCTATGAATATGTTCTGCTTTTCAAAATCTATTATGGATTATATGTGGGATAGATTTCCAAAATTCTTAGACGAAAATAAGGATAATCTACTTAAGTGTGAATATTTATTACCTACCGTTGTATCTGATTTAATCAATGATGGTGAGGTCACTGTAAAAATTGTTCCATCTCCTGCTGTATGGTATGGTATTACCTATAAGGAGGATAAGCCATCTGTTGTAGAATCGATTAAGAAATTAATGGATCTAGGTAAATATAAAAAGGGCTTATGGTAAAAGAATTGGGCTACGGAATGTAGCCCATATTTTATATATATTTATTTAATAAACGAAATAATTCTTCATTATTATTATTATTATATAATATTCCTTTTATTTTCGTATTCTTTAATACTTCAATATTCGAAATATTATCGTCAATAAAATAGATTTCATCAAAATCTTCATGAAATTGATCTATAGCTAGATTATAAAATTTTAAATCTGGCTTTTTTATTTTATAATCACAAGAAACAAAGGCTTTATCAAAATAGACATGAAAATCTAAATCAGGAAATAATAGATCAAATATACCTATAGCCGCATTCGATAATAAGCCTACTTTATTCTTCTTTTTTAATTCTAGAATTTTATTGAATAATTCTATATTTAATTTTGCATAGGATTTCATTTCCTCTAATATATCTATAGAATTATATCCTAAATCATGAGCCATTCGGTCTATCGTTTCTTTAAATGTATATATTCCTAAATCCGCAGGCTCAAAATATTTATTTTTTTAAATGCTTGCTTCCTCTTCATCCTTAATATGATTCGAAAACCATTTTGGTGCGATTTCACTAGATAATACGCCATAAAAATCAAATAAGAATAATACCTTAGAACATGAGCTCATAGATTTCCCTCATTTCCTTATAGGTAAGTGGAATAACATCCTCTATAACTCTTGTTTTATTCCAAGATACTCTTAAGGATAAATCTTCAAGTTCAGATTTATCTATACCTAAATCTGCCATCTTGGTTGGCATGTTTAAATTCTTAAGGAATTCAACAAATTTATCTATACCTAAAAGACAATCCTTCTCTTTATCTATAGATGGTTTTACATCAAATACCTCATAGGCTAATCTTAAGAGGCGATTCAAAGCTATTGGGCTTTTCTTATAAATATATTTTGCGTATGCAGGAAAGCATACAGCAAGTCCTGCCCCATGGGCAATTTCATCATGCACTGCAGATAGGACATGCTCAAATTGGTGGCAGCGAAAGCACATTGGTCGTGCAAGCTCCATAAGTCCATTATGAGAAAAGCTTGATGCAAGCATAATTTCTCTTCTTGCTTTATAATTTTTAGGATCATTATAGGCAATTAAGCCATTCTTATAGACACATTTTAATAAACCTATAGAGAAATTATCTGCTAAATCCGATTCATATGGAGTAATAAAGCGCTCTATGGTATGCATCATTATATCTACAATACCACAAGCCATTTGGTATTTTGGCAAGGAATAGGTTAATTCAGGATTCATTATGGCAAATTTTGGTCTTACCAAATCCGAATTGAAGCCATTTTTCATCTTTAATTTTGGATTTGAAAGGACACAGGAATTACTCATTTCAGATCCTGCTGCAGCAATCGTTAAAATAACACCAATCGCAAGACTCGTTTTAGGTATTTCTCTTTTCGCGTTGAATTCCCATGGATCAATATTCGTTTTATAGGATACAGAAATACTTTTAGCAGTATCGATTACAGATCCTCCACCGATAGCCAATATAAAATCAATATCATACTTTTTAGCTAAAACATTTCTAACAAATTCCACCTTGGGATTAGCTTCTATTCCACCTTCTTCAAAAAAAATAAAATTCTTTTCCTTTAAGGAATTTATAACGATATCATATACTCCTGTTTTTTTAATAGAGCCCTTACCATAGATAACTAATATTTTTTTATAGCCATATTCTTCTAACAGATTGCCAATATTTTTTATATCATAATCGAATAGTAATTTCGTTGGTGCATAATATATATTGCTCATGATTCCTCCTTTGAAAAAATCCTGTAGAACAGGATTTATTTTTGTGTTGCAAAGGTATATTTATGGTTTACGTAATTATCAACCATCTTCTTGAATTTCGCTGAATTCTTGTCTAATGGCTTAATTCTTACAATCTTATGCTCTAAAAGCTTATTGCCATTAAATTCATAAATTTCATAATTCTCAGTTGATCCTTCCTTAACAGGAAGCTTTTCACAAATGATGGCAGCAACATTACCAGATTCAACAATAAGTAAATAAATATGATAATCGATCATTTGCTTATCATCATCAATTAAATAAGTGTCATAGCCTTCATATTTTGGCTCTCTTACAACAGTGTTAAATGCGTTTATATCTAATTTCATTTATCTTTTCCTCATTTCGTTATTATTTTATAATAAATCCAATCTTTCTTCAAGAAAATTAAATAATCAGAACTAACTCTTACTTTTACTATTTTAAGCGGTGAATTCCTATTTCTGACATCTAACCGCTTTTTTACACACAACAAGATTTATCGTAGTAGATTTGTTTTGAAAATCATTGTTTGACTAAAAGAGTAGCACTCTCAACGGGTATACCAATATTCTCCCACCAAAAGTCTTTAAAAAATAAATTTGCTATAAATAATTCATTTATTCTTTTATTTTCCAGTAGCCTGTTTTATTTGAGCCAATTCTTTCTATTTTCCCCTGCTCCTTCAAATTATTTATTATATTTTGAATTGTTTTCCTTGATTTGCCTAAAAGATTAGATAGTTCAGTTGTTGTAATTGAACCATCATTTTTAATAGACTCTATTATTATATTTTCGTCTGATGTTTTTTCATTCGTATTTGCTCTAAAAAAACACATTTCAAATCCTTGATTCTTTTTTATATATGAATATTTGACATTCTCTTTTTCACACAAATTAAAAATTCTTCTAAAACCTGTAGCCCAGCTATCTATATCATTGGAATAATATAATATTTTTGAAATTAATGGATTTCTAAGAATCGATTCTACACCATTGTATGCAAAATCTTTTGGCTCATATCCAGATGGGAAAGTACCAGGATTAAATATTACAACCTTTGTCGGAGTAATATATATTTCGTTATTAATAGTTGTATCAAAAGATGAATGACATAAACTATTTAATACAGATTCTCTAATTACCTCTTCTGGAATTTCAGGTTTCTCAATTCTTTTAGATCCTTCAATTACTGCAGAATAATTAATATGTTCTTTAATATATTCTTGACCTTTTTTGTTTAATTCAAAAATGTTACCTTCAAATCTATTTATATCAATAAATGATAATTTTTCATCTGTTTTAAATACCGCTAATTTTAATGTTAATGGTTTATTTTTAGAAAATAGTAATTTACCTGCATTATTAAGCTTATTATTAGTAATAAGCCCAAGTTTTCTTAAAACTGATTCTTTATTATCATATTCTTCTTTTATTCTTCCACACTTGTTTGCTTTTTTTATATAAGATCTTAATAACAACTCATCAACATCTGCTATATCTTCATCTGATTCAAGTTTTTCCCATAAAGAATTGCTTGAATCACTATGATTAATAATATTCAATAATTCTTTTATATCAATTGACTTATCCTCATCATATACTCTTATATAAAATCTTCCTTTAGCTGAATATGGTTTATCATTGCCAATAAAATCTACTTCTATCACTCCGGGCATATTTTCTATTTCGTAAATGCTCGGATATATTACAGGCTTTATATCTTCTGATATTTTTCTCGATATATCTCTTAATGTACTCTCTGATATTTGCTGCCCTATTACATCACCATTTGGTTTTACTCCAAACAAAATTTTACCTTTACCATGCTTATTGAGGATTGCAGAAATTGATTTCATAGCATCATCAAGCTCACCAGTACTTTTCTTATATTCAATTTGTTCATTTTCTTTTCCCAAATTAATCAATTCAATCACCTTCAATTACATTATACACATTATTGTAACAATTGTGAAGTTGTTTTTCACAATATTTTTCTGTTTTTATTGTGAAGCAAATTACACAATATAATAAGTAACTATAAATCTTAATTGTAAATATCATTTTTTGATTATTAAACTAGTCGACTTATCATTTTTGGGGTCGGTAGACCAGTTGCGAAACACTCTAAACCATTTGAATCTCCTGATTCATATAACGAAAACCGAAAGATTGGCTAAATTATGCAATTTATAAGATAGACTTATTATTTTTTTGGTCAGTAGAGCAATTGAACAACCGTCAAAGTGGCAAAACTATGCCTCTTGTCTAATTGCGTATTTTTTCATATAAAACAAATCAACTTATTGCTTTCACCATTATATAAAAAAGAGCACCAATATGAAATTATATCTTTGTGGCACTCTCAAGTTTATTTAATTATTTTTTTACTTAATTACCCAATGACCTTTATCACCAGATCCGACATATTCTATATATTCACATTTATTGATTATACTTTGAACAGTCTTTGTAGTTTTATTAATCGCTATAGCCATTTCTTCTCTAGTTATTTTAGGATTTTTTCTTATGAACTCAATGATAATAGCTAAATCACCGTGAGGGACATCGTGAGGGACATCGTGAGGGACATTCTGGTTTGTATCGTTAGATTCCAATACCAATTCATTATATGGTATTTTAACAATTAATGTATTATCTAATATATTCAGATGATAAATATAAATATACAAAATAAAAAGGCTGTTAACCTAGGTAATGAACAAATTTTCAAAACCTAGGTTTTTTCACAGCCTCTTTACCGGTTTACCTATTTTTTCTTTTTGAAAAGAAAAACAACTTTTCATACTTAAATTACAATGATTATTCGAAATTGTCAACTCATATATTACTGTAATCGAATTATATTTTAAACATGTATTATTTTTTAGATAAAATTCAATATTTTATTTATTAGCTTCTGTTAGATGTAAATTACGATTATTCCATGGCTCAATAGGCTCGTTATATAAGGATCTAGATAGAATTGCATAATTACCAGATAGACTGATTCTATCCTTAGGGCATTGGTAGGGTTCTGCAGTATATCCATTAACCTTAAGGAAGGTTTTCGCCCCTTCAAAGCCTTTTTCTGTATTGAAGATAACTCTCATTCTTCTAAAGCCTAAATCTCTTGCAGTTTCATCTAATAATCTTAATGCCTCACTGCCAAGACCTAATCTTCTGTATTTAGGTAAAATACCAAACCAGCCTAAGAAGCCATCCTCAACATCAATACCATAATGCTTTAAACCAGATACACCAATGCAGTCATCTCCATTATATACTAAGAAAAAATTAGCATCCGATTGTCCATTTACCATATCTGTATATTCTTTAGTTGCATCCTCATAGGGGAAAATTTCATTTTGTACCTCTATTGCAAACGCTAAATTATCTTGATTTAACTTAATATGCTTAATCATAACTCCACCACCTTGAAAACATTTGATATTATTTTACTAAAATTTTCGAAAAAATTAAAGAGTTTATCGAATATTTACTTAAGATTTTTTCTACGAAAATGTTTAAGGATTAATATAAATTATGCTTTTTAATAAATTCTATGACACCATTATTATTAAAATCATAATCCGTTACATATTTTGTATGGCTTTTAAGCTCACCAACCGCATTGATCATCGCAACACCATAATTCGCTTCTTTTATCATAGAAATATCATTTAATTGATCTCCAAAGGACATCGTTTTATCATCATCAATATGATAATAATTCTTTAAATACCTTAAAGCATTGCCTTTTGAGGCATGGCTTGAATGTATTTCTATAGAATATAGATTCATATCTAAACTTTCATTATAATATAATCCCCAATCTCTATAGAAGATTTCATCCTTATATTCCTCTAAAATAGATTTTAATTCCTCTATTTTATCTTCATATACCCAAAGATTTGAAATTAAAGGTGGATATTCCATATCCTTTGCCATACATTCTTCTATATGTAAGGATCCATCCTCATTATGAATAATCCAATCGGGTACAAAGGATAAATTCTTACTATAGGCATAACCATGGCCAGTAATCGTATACATATGGGATAAGGAATCATATATCCTATCCAAAAATTCTTTAAATACCTCAAGTGGTATTTCAAAGAATTTTGTTTTACCATCTAAATTATATATGGCACATCCATTATCCGTTACCATAGGTATATTTAAATCTAATAAATCATAAAATTTCTTTGTACCTAGATAGGATCTACCTGTGCAAAAGGAAAATACATTTCCTCTTTTTACAAATTCATGTAGGAATTCTTTGGTTTCCTCTGTAATTTTTTTATCCCATGTAAGTAGGGTATCATCTAAATCCGATAATGCTAAATATTTACTCAAAACATTCCCTCCTATAAATATTTTTTATAAATTATATTATTTTTATAAATGTGGTTTATTATTTATTGATTTCTGTTAAGAAATCTAAAGAGCTTTTTAATGGTATGGCCATATAAGTAAAACCCTCACACCACTTTTTGTAATTCGATTCTAAAACCAAATTACAATCGGATGGCTTAATATCTTCTCCTTGATACCATAAAAGCTTCATATGCTCCTTATCGATAGATATTCCATCCTTTTGTCTTACTGCAAGTATAGCCTTATAATCTTTATCCTTATTAATTCTAAATTGCTCATTAAGGATATCATAATTCCTATTTACATTCGATAAGAAATGATACATTGTAATTATATTAGCTATAGATATATCTCTTCTAGATAGATTTTCAAGTAATCTCGCGAAGGGATTTTTTAAAAAGTAATCTCTTATATCTCTATTTAGCTCCTCTTGATTATTGGGTGTAATCATATTTAATACACCATCCTCATCTCTTAGAAGCTTAATTTCTTGTTCTTCCTTATATAAAATAGTATATGGATCTTTTAATTTGAAATTTAACATAATATACCTCAATGACAATTATAATAAATTTTATATAAAATTTAAAGGGTAAAGAAAAAGACATGGCTCATCCATGTCTTTTCCTTTCTAAATAGCATAACTTTCGCCTAAAGAAAAAGGAAATTTCTCGTTTTTCAACACATATTGTAAACCCTCTATAAACTAATTACAAGAGTTTGATTGCTATTTTTCTGTCAAAATGATAGTAAAGATTATCAATATAATAGAGATTTCGAGCGTTTGTTTTTGGATTTGTTCGATTTTTCTCATTCTTCTTTCTTTACACTTTTTGCGAATTTATATTTTTTAATAGAATATTTTAGCTTTACTACTCCATAATAAAACCAATGATGAATATATAAGAATGGTAATAATATATAGCCCATTTTATGTCTTAATATAGAATATCTATTCTTCATATAAGCTATATTAGGGAATACTTTTTTGAAGAACCATTTTATCGTTGAGTCATGCTTAAGCTCCCTTTCCATCATTTGGTACATCGAGCCATAGGTTTTATCATGTAATAGTTTATTAGTGAATTCTTTATATTCTTCTTTTTCTGTGAATAAATCTTTTATATATTCTTCTAAATAAATACAATCGTCATAAAAGCTAGTCATTTTATATATCTTATGAATGTATTCATAATCTAAATCATTATTCTTTAAGAATAAGTATAAATCTATAAAATTTCTAAAGCCAATACCATATTCCTCATAGTGCTTTAAAAGATGACAAAAATAATAT
>NZ_JAXFPY010000080.1:0-10311 GCF_034179385.1 Anaeroplasma sp. | reverse complement strand
CATCCTTGTGATATATTATACCACACTTTTTATAGAATTCATTCTAATAAATGGCTTTGCCACGTTAAATGCATATCACAAAAAATAAAAAAATTGAAAATATACAAATAGTTTTTGTGACAATATAATAAAAGTGTAAGGTGGTGTTAGCTATGATGACTATTTACGGAAAATATACAAATGCAATAGTATATGCGGATATATTAGACGATAAAACTAAAGAACAAATAAAAGTATTGGTTGATCAAGATTTTATGAAAGATGTAAAGGTTCGCATCATGGCTGATTGCCATGCTGGAGCTGGATGTGTAATCGGAACTACACTAGAAATTAAAGATAAAATTGTTCCTAATCTAGTTGGCGTTGATATTGGATGTGGAATGTTATGCGTTAATCTTGGAAAAATACAAATTGATTTTGAAGAATTAGATAATTTTATACACAATAATATTCCTGCTGGTATGAATGTAAATGAAGATATTATAAAAGCTAATGTAGTATTAGAAGATTTGAAATGCATTCATGAAATAAACAAAATAACATATTTAAAGAAATCATTAGGATCTTTGGGTGGCGGCAATCACTTTATTGAAATAGATGTTAATTCCAAAGGTGAGTACTATTTGGTAATACACACTGGCTCTAGAAATCTTGGTAAGCAGGTGGCTGAAATATATCAAAATAAGGCTATTCAATATCATGAAAATAAATTGCTTAATAAGAAAGAGGCAATTTCTAAAGTTATTACTGAATATAAACAAGCAGGAAGACAAAAAGAAATACAGGCTCTAATACAAAGAATATCACAAATGTATATACAATTGTCTATGCCAAAGGAATTTTGCTATCTAGAAGGTTCTGATTTCAATGACTATTTGTATGATATGGACTTGTGTCAAAATTTGCAACAGAGAATAGATTTGAAATTGCAAGAAGAATAACGAATTATCTAGGATTAAATATCGATGAATTGTCTAAGTTTGAAACGATTCATAATTACATTAATATGAAGGATAAGATTTTAAGAAAAGGATCTATTTCGGCTTATGAGAATGAGATAGTCCTTATTCCAATGAATATGAGAGATGGTTGTATTATTGCAAAAGGTAAATCTAATTCAAATTATAATTATTCAGCTCCACATGGTGCTGGAAGAGTAATGTCTAGAGGAGAGGCTTTTAGAACACTAACTGTAGAAGATTTTAAAAAGTCAATGGATGGAATATACACTACATCTGCTGATGAGACTACTCTTGATGAATCTCCTTTTGTATATAAGCCAATGGAATCAATATTAAATAACATTAAAGATACTGTTGATGTATTAGAAATAATAAAACCAGTTTATAATTTTAAATCTGCAGAATAGGAGGATTAAAATATGGATTATAGGAAAGTATTAGAATCAAGAGAATATGATTTCTTAAGAAATGATCCGCTTTTAAAAGATAATATCTTGTTTTTAACAGTTGCTGGTAGTCATGCATATGGTACTAATGTAGAAACATCTGATTTAGATATTAGAGGTGTAGTCTTAGAACGTGAAACTGACACACTTGGATTAACTGATTTTGAACAATATGTTGATGCTGAAACGGATACTGTTATTTACACATTAAAAAAGTTTTTAAAGCTTGTTAAAGAATGCAATCCCAATATTATCGAAATGCTTTATTCAAAACCAGAACATTATTTATATGTTTCCCCAGCTGGAAAAGTATTACTAGATAATAGAGATTTATTCTTAACTAAACGTGCAGCATATTCTTTTGGTGGATATGCGAATGCACAGCTTAATAGATTAGAAAATGCAATGGCTAGGGATACGCTAGCTGAACATGATAAAATGGAACATATTAATAGAAGTGTAGAGAATGCAGCTAAATCATTTGAAACTAAGTATAAGCTACCAGATGATGCAATTAAAACATATGTTGGTTCTTGGTATAATGGAATGGATGAAGAAATTCTAGTCGATTTCAAACTTGAACATTATCCTTTAGGTAGACTTAGAAGTATGATTGAGGAAATGACGAATGTTGTAAGAAATTATAACGAGACAATTGGCCAAAGAAACAAAAAGAAGGATGACCAACATTTGAATAAGCATATGATGCATTTAATTAGATTATATTTCATGTGCAATGAGATTTTAGAGTACAAAACAGTTCATACATTTAGAGAAAAAGAACATGAATTGCTTATGAATATTAGAAATGGAAAATATAGAAGTAGTGATGGTTATGTAACGGATGAGTTTTACACATTGTTAAATGACTTAAAAACAAAATGTGATAAGCTTAAAAAAGAAACTACTTTACCAGATTTTGTTGATACAAACAAGTTTAATAAACTTGTACTAAAATTATATAAAGAGGCAAGAAAATGAAAGTATTATTTCATGTGCCTGAATACATAAAGGCTATACAAGAAAGATTAATAAAAAATGAATATGAATGCTATCTTGTTGGTGGTTGCATTAGAGACACATTGTTAGGTCTTGATGTTAAAGATTATGATTTAACTACGAATTGCGATTTTAGCACATTGAAGTCTATTTTTACTGACTATAGCATTATTAATAATAACGGTGAAAAGCATAATACTATCACATTACATATTGGGGATGATAATGTTGAGATTACTTCATATAAGCACAATGCTGATGAGAAAAACTCAATTGAGAACGATTTAATGCATAGGGATTTGACAATAAACGCAATGGCATATAGTGATAGGATAGTGGATTTGGTTGGTGGATATGATGATTTAAAAAATAAAATTATTAGAGCACCAGGTAATCCTGTGGACAGAATAAAGGAAGATCCACTAAGGATTTTAAGGGCCTTGAGGTTTTCTTCTAGATTAGGATTTGAAATCGAAGAAGAAACGGCTAGAGCCATTCATGAATATAAAGAATTGTTAAGTAATGTATCCTCTGAAAGAATTAAAAGTGAACTAGATGGAATACTAGCTGGAGATAATGTTAAAAAGGTATTAAATGAGTATAAAGATGTGATATTTACTATTATTCCAGAGCTTAAGTTTACGGATGGATTTGACCAGAAAAATCCATATCATAATAATACACTTTATGATCATATTGTTCATGTATGTGGTAATGTGTATTCAAAGACACATGCAACAGGAAAAACAATTGTATTAACAAGAACAGCTGCATTGCTTCATGATATTGCAAAACCATTATGCTTTACTGTTGATGATAATGGCATTGGACATTTCTATGGTCATGCAGAAAAAGGTGCTTTAATTGCCTTAGAGGTAATGAAAAGATTAAGATATTCTAATGATGAAATAGAGAAGATTCAATATTTAATTATGAAACATGATACAACAATTAATCCAACAACAAAGAGCGTCAGAAAAAATCTTTCTAGCACTCCAAATCAGGATGAAGAACTATTTTCTATGCTATTAGAGCTTATCAATGCGGATAGATTCGATCATACAAGTTATGAATTAATGAATATAGATAAAATAAAAAGCATCGTTAAGCAAATTAAAGAAGATAACGAATGTATTAAACTAGCAGATTTATCTATAAATGGATACGATTTAATTGAACTAGGCATGTCTGGAAAAGAGATTGGTTCTACATTAAATTACTTACTAGAATTGGTAATGGATGATAAAATAAATAATAACAAAGAAGTAATGATTGAACTTATAAAAAAGAATAGAGGGAATTATCCTGGCTAACAGATTATTAAAAGATAATGAAGTGAAAAATACAATAAAAGAATATTCTGCTCTTGATAGGAAGAGAATTATATTCATAATCACATAGTCAACATAAAAATGGTTACCAACGTATTAATGTTAGTAACCATATTTTATTTCTTATGAAATTATCTTAGTGCCCTTTTTATTTTGTTGTCTACGAAACTGGCACCACTTCACTTGGTATTACAATATTTGTGATATTTTTTTATAATCTTACGATGAAATTACTTTCACATCCTATAAGCAAAATCATATAAACTTGTTTGATGTGAAAGGATTATTTAGAAAACCAATTTAAATCTACTTTTTTTAAAAAAATATTGGCAAACTAGTTGACAGAGTGCTAAAAAGTGCTATAATCTTAATTAGATTGGCACATTGATATATAGAGTGCCAACAGGAGGAGGCAAAAAAATGATTAGACCATTAAATGATAATGTAGTTTTAAAAAAAGAAAAACTTGTTCGTGAAACAGCAAGCGGAATTGTATTAAGTCAAAAGGAAGAAGAACCTGAATATGCAACTGTAGTTGCTGTTTCTGAAGGAAAAAGGAATGAAAAAGGTGAAATTATTCCAATTAATCTTAAAGTAGGAGATAAGGTAGTGTATAAGACTTATAGTCCAACTAAGATTAAAATTGACAATGAAGAATACTTAATATTATCATCAAATGATATATTAGCCGTTATAGAATAGGAGATGAATGAATATGGCTAAAGTTATTAAATTTAATTCAGACGCAAGAAATTCAATGTTAAAGGGAATAGATGAGCTTGCGAATACAGTAAAAGTTACATTAGGACCAAAAGGAAGAAATGTTGTTTTAGATAAGGGTTATGGTTCACCACTAATTACAAATGATGGTGTATCAATTGCTAAAGAAATTGAATTTGATGATTCATTTATGAATATGGGTGCTAAATTAATATATGAGGTTGCTAATAACACAAACGATGTTGCTGGTGATGGAACTACAACAGCTACTTTATTAGCTCAATCCATGATTCATAGCGGATTAAGCGAAGTTGAAAGAGGTGCTAATCCAATGCTTATGAGAGAAGGAATTGATGAGGCAGCTAAGGTTGTAAGTGAAAAATTGTTAGAGCATTCTCATAAAGTAGAATCTAGCAATGAGATTGCAAATGTTGCAACTATATCATCAGGTTCAAAAGAAATTGGTGATATTATTGCTAAAGCAATGGAAACTGTTGGAAAAGATGGAGTAATTAATGTCGATGAATCCCGTGGTTTTGAAACTTCACTCGAAGTTACAAAGGGAATTAAATATGATAAAGGCTATATTTCCCCATATATGGTTGGTGAATTAGATAAAACTAGTATTACAATGGAAGATACAGCAATTTTAGTTACAAACCAAAAAATTTCATCAATTCAAGATATTTTGCCATTGCTAGAAGAAGTTGTTAAGGTAAGAAAGCCATTATTTATCATTTGTGAAGATATGGATCAGGAAGCAGTTAATACTATTGTTATTAATAAATTGCGTGGAACATTCAATGTTGTAGCTACTAAAGCTCCTGGATTTGGAGATTCTTTAAATGAAACATTATCAGATATTTCATTGATTGTTGGAGCTAAGTTCATTGATAAAAATTTAAATATGGCATTAAAGGATGTCAAAATGGATGATTTAGGTGAAGCTAAAAAGATTATAGTTGAAAAGGATTCAACAACGATTATCGATGGAATTGGTAAAAAAGAAGATATTAATGCTAGAATTGATGAAATTAAAGCTATTGCCTTAAAGGAAAAATCAAAATATAGAAAAGAAGAATTACAAAAGCGTGCTGCTAAATTAGTAAATGGTGTTGCTTTAATTAAGGTTGGGGCAACAACGGAATCTGAATTAAAAGAAAAGAAATTACGTATTGAGGATGCCCTTAATGCAACAAAGGCTGCTGTACTAGAAGGTATTGTTACAGGTGGTGGATCCGCTTTAGCTGAAATCTATAAAGAAGTTAAACCAATTTTAAAGAGTGATATTACGGATGTACAACGTGGTATGAATGTTGTTATTGATTCTTTAACTGCACCACTTTATCAAATTGCTGAAAATTCTGGTTTCAGTGGTAAAAATATTGTTGATGAACAATTACAAAAGGAATCAGGCGTTGGTTTTGATGCTAAAGCAGGTGTTTGGACGGATATGTATAAATCAGGAATTGTAGATCCAACTAAGGTTACAAGAAGTGCTATTTTAAATGCAGCATCCATTGCTGGTCTATTCTTGACTACTGAAGCTGCTGTTGGCTCTTTAAAAGAAAAAGAAGCTAAAGCGAACCAAGAAATGTATTAATAAATTTTAATATTAATCTAATAAATAAAAGCCATATTAGCATATAAGCTTACTAATATGGCTTTTATTATCGTTCTGCATAAGAATGATTTAATTGTTTAGTCTGGAGGGCTTGATGCGATTTGAATGCAAGGCACTCGCTTAGAAGTTAAGATTTTATGCTTGATTATCCTCTGCATCATCAAAATATTTTCCATATCTTGTATATCTTTAGACATCTTCCCAGAAACTTGGCGTAATGTTTATGTAAATTTATTTAATGCGGAAATTACACCCCAAAAGCGGCCCAAATGGTTACATTTCTATTGTTGAAGAAAAGTGATTTGGTGATTTGAGAAACTATTTGAAGAATTTGTGGAATTATTTGGGGATGTTGCTCAAATCCCAAAAATAATATTAAAGTCAATATAAAAATGAACAATTAAGGTACAGTTATTTATATAGAAATAATACCTCTAAAAAAATCCGGTTTTTGCAAATTTATGCATTTAAAATATTCCGGTTTTTGCAAATATAAGGATAAAATGTATTCCGGTTTTTGCAAATCGATGTTGAAAATAGGCGATTTTAATATATAATATTAAATAGGAGATGATGTTAAATGTTCAAGCGAAAAGTATATAATTCATTGCTAGAATGGAAAGAAACTTCTAATGGTAGCACTGCTTTATTAATTGAAGGTGCAAGAAGAATTGGAAAATCTACCATTGCTGAATTATTTGGTGCTAATGAATTTCCGGCATATAAGTTAATTGATTTTTCAATATATGGTGATGAATTTAAGGGTGTTTTTGCAAATCTATCTAATATAGAAGATTTTTTTAGCGAATTATTTTTAAAACTTGGAATTCCTAAATTGCCAAATGGCAGTCTTATAATATTTGATGAGGTTCAATTTTTTCCTATTGCTAGGCAAGCGATTAAACATTTAGTAAAAGATGGAAGATATTATTATATTGAAACGGGTTCTTTAGTCTCTATAAAGGAAAACACACAAGATATATTAATACCATCTGAAGAAGAATCTATTTCAATGTACCCAATGGATTATGAGGAATTCTTATGGGCTTTAAATTTAGAATATGAAGCAAACGAATTAAGAAAATCTTATGATAATAGAAAGCCCATGAGTTTGAGCACACATCAGTTGTTGATAAAACACTTTAGAACTTATTTAGCAGTTGGAGGAATGCCACAAGCAGTTGATACATATGTAAAAACAAAAGATTTTTATAAGGTGGACAAGAGTAAAAAGAATATTATTAAATTGTATGAAGAAGATTTAAAGAAGATTGATAATAAGTATGGAACAATCTGTTACAATGTGTGGTCAAGAATACCATCAATGCTATCAACACAGTCTTCTAGATTTATTGTTTCTAGCCTAGACACTAGAAGTGATTCGATATTGTTTACTAATACTATGGATAAATTAATTGAATCAAAAATGGTTTTGCCTGTTTATAAATGCAACGAACCGACAGGAGGATTTAAATTAACAAAAAATGAGGACTATTTCAAATTGTATTTATCTGATGTAGGTTTATTTACTTCAATTATTTATCCAAATAATATTGTTGATTCGCAGGATGTTTATCAAAGATTAATCTTGGATAAACTATCTACAAACCTTGGGATGCTATTTGAAAATGCTGTTGCCCAAAGTTTATATTCATTAGGATTTGCTCCTTATTATTATTTTTGGTATGAAGGGAAAACAAAGTATGAAATTGATTATTTAATTTATAATAGGGGAAAAGTAATTCCATTTGAAGTTAAATCTAATAAAACATCATCTATAAAATCAATTGAATTGTTTAAAAATAAATATTCTAAAGTTATTGGTGAAAGATATTTTATTAAGTCAAAGCCTTTGGAATACGGGGATAATACTACAATCTTACCTTTTTATATGCTATTTTGTTTTAAGTAATAATATCGACTCTAATGATATATTCATAGAATAATTGCTAAATAACACTTTGTAATTTGATTTAATATTTATTACAAAATCACAAAAATCGCTTCAAATTAATGAGGCGATTTTAATCTCTCTAATGGCGTTTTCTATGCGATTCGAACGCACGACACTCGCTTAGGAGTTATATAACTCGCCAGGAATTTCTTAAAAAAATATTTAAAACTCGCTCGGAATTTCTTAAAAAATATTGAAAACTCGCTCGGAATTTCTTATAATGTTGTTGAAACATTATAAAGCGAGGAGGTTTATTATGTATTTTAAAAGAAAAATTGATTTAGATTTGGATTTATGGTTAAAACAACAAAATAAAGCTCCAAAATTAATTGTTGGAATTAGGCAATGTGGTAAAACAGAGTCCATAAGAAAATTTGCAGTTAGAAATAATCTTGATTTGATTGAAATTAATTTTTGGACTAATCCTGAGTATTCATCTGATTTCGATGGCGAATTAGATGTAGACACATTAATCAATAATATATCTTTAAGATTTCCAAATGAAATTATTGAACCTAGTAAATCGCTTATTTTCTTTGATGAAATTCAAGATTGTCCAAGAGCTCGATTATCATTTAAAAATTTTGAAAAAGATGGAAGATATAATGTTATAGGTAGTGGCTCATATTTAGGTATTAATGGATATGTAATTGGTGATACAACACCTGCGCCAACTGGGTATGATGATGTTTATCATATGAAAACAATGGATTTTGAGGAATTTTTATGGGCATTAGGATATACTGATATGCAAATTAATAGTTTAGTTGATTATTTTATACAAAAAAAAGCAATACCAGATAACATTAATAATATATATAAGAACATATTTTTAAAATATGCCTGTATTGGTGGATTTCCCAAAGTCGTTTTAGAGTATATTAATACCAAAAGCATTGTTTCTGCATATAAGGTATTAAATAATACTATATTTGATATGAAAACTGATTTTGGAAGAAGGAAAGATAAAAAAGGTAATCCAGTTTTTAAACCTTCTTTAGTATCAAGAATTCAAAATGTTTTTGATTTAATACCAACTTTCCTTGCTAAGGAAAATAAAAGATTCATTGTCTCAAAAGTATCTAGTGGGTCACAATATGAGAAAAATGATGCGATTGAATATTTAAAACAAGCACACATTGTTTCAAAGGTTCATAATGTTAGTGTGCCAACACTACCACTCGTTGGTTTTAAAATAGAGTCACAATTTAAATTATTTCCTGAAGATATTGGAATTGTAACATCAATGTATGGAATCGACACTGTGGCTGCGATAAATAGAGGAGATTTAGGTCAGGGTAAAGGCGCGATTTATGAAGCGTTAATTTTTGACTCACTAAATAAAGCAGGTATAGATGTATATTATTTTGCTAAAGAAAGTGGATTAGAAATAGATTTTGTAATATCTTATAATGGTTATTCAACTCTTTTAGAGGTTAAAGCTAAAACAGGAAACACAAAATCTAGCAAAACAGTTATGAATCATCCTGATCATTATGGTAAGACGAAATTAATAAAAATTGGCGATTATAATGTAAGTGAAAATAATGATATTATAACTATTCCTCATTATTTAGCATTTGTTTTAGGGAAAACGAAATATAATTTTTAAATACAATTAAAAGAGAGTTGGATTAATTTCCAACTCTTTTCAATATCCTTATGGCGTTTTCTATGCGATTCGAACGCACGACACTCGCTTAGGATTCGAAAAGTTTTGTAAAAATATCTTTTGAAATGATTTCGTGGAAAAATTTTAATAATAGTATAACAGTTTTAAATGCGAAAACATAATTAGTGTATAAAATATACAGTGATAATTGACAATTGAAAATTGAGATTGTACAATTATAGTGTATAAAATATACAGTGGAGGTAGGACTATGTTAAAGAAGATAATAATTAATAATATTAATTCCATTAACACATGTGAATTAGACTTTAAAAAAGGTAATTATCAATTTTTAGAAGATAACACAATTGACGATATTGCAAACCCTATTGCATTATATGGTCATAATGGTAGTGGTAAAACAGCAATATTTAATGCTGTTGCTAGCTTAATTAATTTTATGGTGGAGCCAGTTGAATTTTTAACTCCATTTGTTGTTAATAATTTTTTGTTTGATGAATATAAAAAGAATAAAGATGAGTCAAAAATAATTGGTTCAATTGAACTCTTATTTATGTTAGATGATGTAAATTTTGATTATTATATTGAAACATCAAGACTTGGTTATATATCAAAAGAATTCTTAAAAAAGAATGATGAAAT